>NZ_VUKI01000040.1:0-38996 GCF_008385775.1 Staphylococcus sp. GDX7P312P
AGCGCTTGACTCGAAGTACAGTAAGTTTCTTAGCGCCGTTGGTAGCAGATGTACTTTCCGCTTGAGTAGGTGGTTGCCAGGCAAATTATTGAGACCGAAAGGTCTCTTTTTTTTATGCTTAAAATTAAAACCGAAGGTTTAATAAGATATCAACAAATGAAAGTGTAATAGCTTTACGAGGAGAAAGCGTTTGAAGCCGAGGAATTGAGAAAATTGAGAAGCGATTTTAGTTGAGCTAAAAGAGCAAGCAATTTTAGAAAATGAGGAAGGGTGCGAGCGCTTGTCTCGAAGTAAAGTAAGTTCCTTAGCGCCGATGGTAGCAGATTTACGTTCCGCTAGAGTAGGACGTTGCCAGGCAAATTAATGAGACCGGAAGGTCTCTTTTTTTATGCCTAAAATTAAAACCGAAGGTTTAATGAAATCAATAAATCAATAAATCAAAGTGTAATAGCTTTATGAAGAGGAAGTGTAAAACTAAAGTATTGAGTTACTTTACTTAGTTAAATCGCTTGTCTACACTGTAATTAAAGGAGTGCTAAGAATGATAATTAGAGCTTTAGAAGAAACAGACTTACAATTTGTACATCATTTAAATAACGAATATACGATTATGTCTTACTGGTTTGAAGAACCGTATGAATCATTGAGTGAGTTAAAAACGTTATATCAAAAGCATATTTTAGATGAATCAGAGAGAAGATTCATTATTGAAGATGATCACACGTCTATCGGTGTTGTAGAACTAGTGGAAATTAACTTTGTACATAGAAATTGTGAAATTCAAATTATTATAGATTCACAATTTGGAAATAAAGGCTATGCTAAAAAAGCATTTAAAATGGCAATCGATTACGCCTTTTTAGTCTTGAACCTGAATAAAGTTTATTTATATGTAGATGTGAATAATGAAAAAGCAGTGCACATATATAAAAAAGCAGGTTTCATTATAGAAGGTGAATTAAAAGAACATTTTTATACTCAAGGAAAGTATAAAGATTGTTATGTCATGGGACTATTGAAAACAAAGTGGATTGAGCAACGCGATGGCAATGATGATTTATCGCAAGTGCACTAAATAATTAGAAAGTGTGTATAATATGGAACTTCCAATTTTTCATAAATTATCTCAATTGGTAAATGAAAATGCTATTTCTTTACATGTACCTGGTCACAAAAATGGAACAATCGGTAATGTAAAAAATTTGGACTTTGAGATGGATATGACTGAAATCACGGGACTTGATGATTTGCACCACCCAGAAGATATCATATTAAAAAGTATGCAACATATTCATAAGCACCCGGATTATGACGCATATTTCTTAATTAATGGAACAACCTCTGGAATTTTATCAGTGATACAGTCATTTTCAAAATTAAAAGGAAATTTTTTGATTAGTCGTAATGTGCACAAATCAGTCTTTCATGGATTGGATATTGTACAGCAACCTGCTGATATAATAGCAATGACTAAGAGTAATGATAGTAGTCAATATTTAGGTCCGGACACACAAAGTATGACATTTAATAATCAGAAGTTAGCTATTGTAACCTATCCAAACTATTATGGTGAATGCTTTGATATCAAAGCATTTGTAGATAGAGCACATCGTGAAGCTATACCAGTATTAGTTGATGAGGCACATGGTGCACATTTTAATTTAAAAAACTTTCCAAAGTCTGCACTTGAAAGTGGCGCGGATTATGTTGTGCAGTCTTATCACAAGACATTGCCCGCACTCACGATGGGATCTATATTGTTTATTCATAAAGATGCGCCATTGAAAGATGAAATAGTGCGATATCTAGGATACTTTCAGACTTCTAGTCCTTCATATTTAGTGATGGCCAGTCTTGAGCTAGCGCATCAATTTTATGTTGATTACGATAGTACGCTATTTTTTGAGAAAAGAAAGCAACTTATTGATACGCTAAATATGATTGGATTAACTACTATTTGTGTAAGTGATCCTTTAAAATTATTAATTCAGTATCAAGGGTATTCTGGATTTGAAATACAAACATGGTTTGAACAAATGGGTATATACATTGAATTAGCTGACGACAAGCAAGTTTTAGTTGTATTGCCGTTATGGCATGAGGACGATAAGTATCCATTTGAAACACTATTAAACAAAATCACAAAAATCAACCTACCATGTCCATTGTCATCTAAACAATCAACATCAATACATATACCGTTAGATGAAGGTACGTACTTCCCACAAGATAGTGGTAACGTAACATGGGTTGATATTGATCAATCGATAGGTAAGATATTAGCAATCCACATCATACCATATCCGCCTGGTATCCCTGTTTATTTAAAAGGGGAAAGAATAACCCAAAATATGATAAAATTAATGCGAGAATATCTTCAAAAAGGCGATAGAGTTGAAGGTATAAAACAAGAAAAAATATTAGTTAAGGATGAATAAAATGTCGGCGTTTATAACATTCGAGGGTCCTGAAGGTTCAGGTAAGACAACTGTATTGCAACGTGTGTCTGAAAAGTTAGCTCAGGATTATCAGTTGATTGCTACTAGAGAACCTGGAGGAGTACCAACTGGTGAAGAAATACGTAAGGTAGTATTAGAAGGTGCAAATATGGACATACGTACAGAAGCAATGTTGTTTGCTGCTTCTAGAAGAGAACACCTAGTAGAAAAAGTTGTGCCCGCGTTAAATGATAATAAAATTGTCTTATGTGATAGATATATTGATAGTTCTCTTGCATATCAAGGTTATGCAAGGGGTATAGGTATTGAAGAAGTGAAGCAATTAAATGATTTTGCAATAAATGGTCTTTATCCAAATTTAACCATTTATTTAGATATTACGGCAGAAGTCGGTAGAGATAGAATACTTAAAAATCAACGAGATCAAAATCGACTTGATAAAGAAGATATTGCATTTCATGAGAAGGTGATTGAAGGATATCGACAAATCATTCAAGAAACACCTCAGCGTTTTGCAGTGGTAGATGCGACACGTAATATTGATGATGTAGTCAATGAAACTTATGAGATAATCTTAAATTTTTTAAAATAATTATGATATAATAACAAGAAGAGGTGTTTTAAGATGAAAATGATTATAGCGATCGTTCAAGATCAGGATAGTCAAGAACTTTCAGACCAACTCGTAAAAAATAACTTTAGAGCTACAAAATTAGCAACTACTGGTGGATTTTTAAGAGCAGGTAACACTACTTTCTTATGTGGTGTAGATGATGACCGTGTAGATGATATTTTATCAGTCATTGATCATACTTGCGGTAATAGAGATCAACTTGTTTCACCAATGACACCAATGGGTGGTAGTGCAGATTCTTACATACCATATCCTGTTGAAGTGGAAGTAGGAGGCGCTACAGTATTTGTAATGCCAGTCGAATCATTCCATAGATTTTAACATTTAAAAGTAATGAATAATGAAATTAAGACACCTTAGATGAATAAACAATATTCGAGGTTGGGACATTATGGCTTATGCTCTGGAACACTGATAGACGGTGTTTGAAGGCAGATTTAGCAAACTTATTTGCAACATGTTAAGTTGTAGAGAAGCTCGATTCGACAAAATTTGAAATATAATTTTGCTAATCGGTAAGTTTGCATAAATTCTAAATGCTTTGGTCCTAACCTCTTTTATATTATAAAGTTGAATAAGGAGTAAGCAAGCATGGATGAACAACAAAAATTAGCGAATGCGTATCATTCAAATAAACTATCGCATGCCTACCTTTTTGAAGGTGATGATGCACAATCAATGAAGCATGTAGCGATGGAATTTGCAAAACTTATTCTATGTAATGGGAATCAGCAATGTGAAATGAAAGTTGAAACCTTCAACCAACCAGACTTCATGTATGTATCTTCTGAAGAAAATTCAATTAAGAAAGAGCAAATTGAGCAGTTGGTACATCGTATGAATCAACTTCCTATTGAAGGAACACATAAAGTTTATATCATTGAAGATTTTGAAAAGCTTACTGTTCAAGGGGAAAATAGTATATTAAAGTTTTTAGAAGAACCACCTGAGAATACGATAGCCATTTTGCTATCAACGAAGCCAGAACAAATCTTAGATACAATTCATTCACGTTGTCAGCATGTTTATTTTAAACCAAGTGATAAACAAGACTTTATAGATAGATTAGTTGATGAAGATATTAATAGAGCTGTAGCTGAAATGCTAAGCACCTATACTACGCAACTAGAAACTGCAATAGATTTAAATGAAGAACATGATTTAGTCACACTTAGGAAAGTGATTTTACATTGGTGTGACTTATTATTAACGAATAGACCTATGGCATTAATTGGAATAATAGATTTATTAAAAAATGCGAAAAATCGTAAGTTACAATTACTAACGCTAGCAGCCGTTAACGCGTTTTTTGAAGATATTATGCATGTCAAAATAGGAATTGAACGAGATTTTACATACACAGATTTAAAAGGTAATATAGAAAAATATGCGAATCAGTTATCGCTAAACCAAGTTATAACAATGTACGACCAAATTACAGAAGCGCACAAAAAATTAATACAAAATGTTAATCCGACGCTTGTATTTGAACAAATAGTAATCAAAGGTGTGAGTTAGAATGCCAAATATCGTAGGTGTACAATTTCAGAAAGCAGGGAAATTGGAATATTATGCGCCTAATGATTTAGACGTAAATGTAGATGATTGGGTTGTTGTCGAATCTAAACGAGGCATTGAAATTGGAAGTGTAAAGTTTCCACCTAAAGATGTTGAAGATGGTGATGTTACATTACCTTTAAAAGAAATTATACGCGTTGCTACAGAGCAAGATATCGAAACGTATTATCAAAATGATAAAGATGCCACTAATGCATTACAATTATGTAAAGACTTAGTTAAAGAACAGCAACTGGATATGCGATTAGTTAATTGTGAATATACATTAGATAAATCAAAAGTGATTTTTAATTTTACAGCAGATGATCGTATTGATTTTCGTAAACTCGTAAAACATTTAGCACAAAATTTAAAGACACGTATCGAATTAAGACAAATCGGTGTTCGAGATGAAGCTAAATTACTAGGTGGTATCGGTCCATGTGGTCGTTCACTATGTTGTGCCACATTTTTAGGGGATTTTGAACCGGTTTCAATTAAAATGGCTAAAGATCAAAATCTGTCTTTAAATCCTACTAAAATTTCTGGTGCTTGTGGTCGATTGATGTGTTGTTTAAAATATGAAAATGATTTTTATGAAGAGGCAAGAGCACAGTTACCTGATTTAGGGGATAAAATTGTGACACCTGAAGGCAAAGGACAAGTCATTGGGTTAAATATTCTAGATATTTCAATGCAAGTTAAAATCGATGGTTTAGAACAGCCGTTAGAATATAAAATGGAAGAATTAGAAGCTTTTAATTAAGGAGGCACGTTACTTTTGAATCGCAATGACTTATTTGAAAAAATTGTAAAACTTGAAAGTAATGTTAATCAATTAAATCAGGAAATGAGTGAACTGAAAGCATTATCTATCCAACTTATTGAAGAAAATGTTGCCTTACAAGTTGAAAATGATAATTTAAAATCATTGATGGCTAAGAGTGAACAAGACGTTGAAGCTATCAAAGTTACAAATCGTATTGAAAAAGACAACAAGCCAATGAGTAAGGAAAGAGATAATAAAAGTTCAATTAAACATGTTAAGAAACCATTGCCAAGTAAGGATAACTTAGCAGTATTATATAGCGAAGGATTCCATATTTGTAATGGAGAATTATTTGGTAAACACCGCTATGGTGAGGATTGTTTACTATGTATGAATGTATTAAATAGTTAGACCATTGGTCAGTTGATATTGCCAGTGGATTGACAGTACGTCGAAAATGTAAAGTGAAATTGATTAAAGCGTACGCTAATGATTAGGGATGGATTTCAACACTTTGAAATATAACGATGTGTTGTAAAGACATCTCTTTTTTAGGAGAAAAAAGATTATGTTAAAAGCTAATGAGCGTATTGATGACTTATTTAAAGAAAATTTGAAAATTATACAAAATGACGATGTCTTTTCATTTTCAACAGACGCTTTATTGTTAGGGCATTTTACCGAAGTGAGGAAGAATGACAAAATATTAGACCTTTGCGCGGGAAATGGTGTGATTGCACTCTTGTTATCAGCTAAAGGATCGCAAACAATTGAGAGTATCGAGATACAAGAACAATTGGCTGATATGGCTCGTCGTAGCTTCGAATATAACGATTTGACGAATCGATTATTAATGCATCACATGGATTTAAAAGATGTGTACCAAAACTTTAAACCATCTCAATATACGTTAGTCACGTGTAATCCTCCTTATTTTAAAAGCAATCAACGTCATCAACATCAAAAAGAGGCACATAAGATTGCGAGACATGAGATTATGTGTACATTAGAGGATTGTATGTTGGCAGCGCGTCATCTATTAAAGCAAGGTGGTCGACTTATGATGGTTCATCGAGCTGAAAGGTTAATGGATGTCTTAACTGAGATGCGCAAAGCCAGTATTGAACCGAAACGAGTGGTTTTTATTTATAGTAAAATTGATAAATCGGCTGTTACGATTGTAGTAGAGGGACGCAAAAACGGTAACCAGGGATTAACCATTGCACCACCATTTTACATCTATAACAATCAGGGTGACTACACTGATGAAATGAAAGAGGTGTATTATGGCTAAACATTATGTTTATATAGTTAAATGCAAAGATAATTCATTATATACGGGTTATACTACCAATGTAGAGGCACGTATTGCGACGCATAATGCAGGAAAAGGGGCTAAATATACTAAAACAAGACGTCCGGTAGTGTTAGTTTATCAAGAAATGTTTAGTTCAAAATCAGAAGCAATGCGAAGAGAGTATGAAATTAAAACATATAGCAGACAACAAAAATTAAAAATGATTGAGGAGCGTTAAATATGGCGACATTATATTTAGTGGGAACGCCTATAGGAAATCTAGGTGATATTACATTTCGTGCAATTGAAACTTTAAAAAATGCTGATTTCATAGCTTGTGAAGATACACGAGTGACCAAAAAGCTTTGCAATCATTATGATATTCAAACACCGCTCAAATCATATCATGAACATAATAAGTCACAGCAAACTGAGTATTTAATTGAGTTGTTAAATGAAGGTTACAATATCGCTTTAGTGTCAGATGCAGGTTTACCTTTAATAAGCGATCCAGGTTATGAGTTGGTCGTTGCAGCCCACAGTTATGACATTCATGTAGAAACCGTGCCTGGTCCTAATGCAGGTTTAACTGCACTAATGGCAAGTGGCCTACCATCCTATACGTATACATTTTTAGGCTTTTTACCTAGAAAAGAAAAAGATAAAGTAGCAGTATTACAGGAACGAATGTTTCAAGATAGTACATTAATTATTTATGAGTCACCATTCCGTGTTGTTGAAACGTTAAAAGCCATTTCCAAAGTTGATGATACTAGACGTGTTGCAGTCGGTCGTGAATTAACTAAAAAGTTTGAACAAATTGTGATGCAAGAAGTTGGGCACCTAATAAATGCATTTCAAAACGATGAAATTATGCAAAAAGGTGAATTTGTAATCTTGATTGAGGGCGCTAAGCCTCATGAAACTGAACAATGGTTTCAATCACTTACCATTTCAGAGCATGTCGAACACTATATATCAGAACAAAATATTAAATCTAAAAAGGCGATTAAGTTAGTCGCAGAAGATCGTCGTATGAAGACTGGAGAAGTTTATGACATATATCATGATGTCAATCAATGATGTGGCAATGAAACGTTGATTAATTAAATATTTTTCTGGGAAATGGGCAATGAAAATCTTATGAAATCTCCCATAAATTAATGAATTTATGGTAATGTTAATAGGATACGACATTAGAAAATTGATATGAGTTATAATAAGAAATAACTTAATATAAAAGGATATCGTGATGCGTTTAAGTATCAAAATCCATAATGAACAAAATAACACGTATATATTATTATTTTGTAAACGATGAGGAGGACTATTGATGGCGAAAGAAACATTTTATATTACAACCCCAATTTATTATCCGAGTGGTAATTTGCATATCGGCCATGCATATTCAACAGTAGCTGGTGATGTGATTTCACGTTATAAACGTATGCAAGGCTATGATGTTCGTTACTTAACTGGTACAGATGAACATGGCCAAAAAATTCAAGAAAAAGCTCAAAAAGCAGGTAAAACTGAATTAGAATATTTAGATGAAATGATCAGTGGTATTAAAAGTCTTTGGAGTAAGTTAGAAATCTCTAATGATGACTTTATTCGTACTACAGAAGATCGTCATAAACTAGTAGTTGAGAAAGTTTTTGAGCGTCTTTTAAAACAAGGTGATATTTACCTTGGTGAGTATGAAGGATGGTATTCAGTACCAGATGAAACATATTACACTGAATCGCAATTAGTAGATCCAATATATGAAAATGGCAAAATCGTTGGCGGAAAAAGCCCAGATTCAGGTCATGAGGTTGAGTTAGTTAAAGAGGAAAGCTATTTCTTTAATATTAATAAATACACAGATAGATTATTAGAATTTTATGATGCTAATCCAGATTTCATTCAACCGCCTTCAAGAAAAAATGAAATGATTAACAACTTTATTAAACCTGGTTTAGAAGATTTAGCTGTTTCACGTACATCATTTGACTGGGGCGTTAGAGTGCCATCCAATCCTAAACACGTTGTATACGTATGGATTGATGCATTAGTAAACTATATTTCTGCATTAGGATACTTATCAGATGATGATGAATTATTCAAGAAATATTGGCCAGCAGATGTGCATTTAATGGCTAAGGAAATTGTACGTTTCCACTCAATTATTTGGCCAATTTTATTAATGGCGTTAGACTTACCGCTTCCTAAAAAAGTATTTGCACATGGTTGGATTCTGATGAAAGACGGTAAAATGAGTAAATCTAAAGGTAATGTGGTAGATCCTAACGTATTAATTGACCGCTATGGTCTTGATGCAACGCGCTATTATTTAATGCGCGAACTACCATTTGGCTCTGATGGAGTATTCACTCCTGAAGCTTTTGTAGAGCGTACTAACTATGATTTAGCAAATGACTTAGGTAACTTAGTAAATCGTACAATCTCTATGATTAATAAGTATTTCCAAGGTGAACTGCCTGCATATGAAGGTCCTAAACATGAACTGGATGAAGATATGGAAGCATTAGCACATGAAACTGTGAAACATTTCAATGAAAGTATGGAAAGTTTCCAATTCTCTGTAGCTTTATCTACTGTATGGAAGTTTATTAGTCGTACGAATAAATATATCGATGAGACTACACCATGGGTATTAGCTAAGGATGATAGTCAAAAAGACATGCTTGGTAATGTCATGGCACATTTAGTTGAAAATATTCGATATGCTGCAGTGTTACTACGTCCATTCTTAACACATGCGCCTAAAGAAATTTTCAAACAACTGAATATTAATGAACCTGAATTATTTGAATTAGAAAGTCTTGAACAATATGGTGCATTAAAAGAACCGATTATGGTAACTGAGAAGCCAACACCAATCTTCCCTCGTTTAGACACTGAAGCGGAAATTGCATATATTAAAGAATCAATGCAACCTCCAAAGTCTGAAGAATCTAAAGATGAAGTGGAAGAGCCAAGTAAAGCGCAAATTGATATTAAAGATTTTGATAAAGTTGAAATTAAAGCAGCAACAATTACTGATGCTGAAAACGTTCCAAAGTCTGATAAATTGTTGAAAATTCAAATTGACTTAGGTTCAGAGCAACGTCAAATTGTTTCTGGAATCGCTAAGTTTTATCGTCCAGAAGATATTATCGGTAAAAAAGTTGCAGTGGTCACTAACTTAAAACCTGCTAAATTAATGGGTCAAAAGTCAGAAGGCATGATTTTATCAGCTGAAAAAGATGGTGTCTTAACATTAGTTAGTTTACCAAGTGCAATTCCAAATGGTGCAGTTATTAAATAGTAATAAATTGTAAAATTAGGAGAGATAAAATGTTAATCGATACACATGTCCATTTAAATGATGAACAATATGCGGAAGATTTAACTGAAGTCATTTCTCGTGCGAGAGAAGCAGGCGTTGATCGCATGTTTGTCGTTGGTTTTGATACACCGACAATTGAACGTGCTATGGAACTGATTGATCAATATGATTTTATTTATGGAATTATAGGTTGGCATCCTGTTGATGCGATTGATTTTACAGATGAACGTTTACAATGGATTGAAGAGTTATCAAAGCATCCTAAAGTTATTGGTATTGGAGAAATGGGCTTAGATTATCATTGGGATAAATCTCCAGCTGAAGTTCAAAAAGACGTATTTAGAAAGCAAATTGCTCTCGCTAAAAGAGTGGGCTTGCCTATCATTATTCATAATCGCGAAGCTACGCAAGATTGTGTAGATATCTTAATGGAAGAACATGCTGAAGAAGTAGGCGGAATTATGCATAGTTTCAGTGGTTCTCCTGAAATTGCAGATGTAGTTATTAATAAACTGAACTTCCATATCTCTTTAGGTGGTCCAGTTACATTTAAGAATGCTAAGCAACCTAAAGAAGTCGCAAAACATGTACCTATGGATAGATTGTTAGTTGAAACAGATGCGCCTTATCTTTCACCTCATCCATATAGAGGTAAACGTAATGAACCAGAACGCGTGACTTTAGTTGCTGAACAAATTGCAGAATTACGTGGTATGTCATATGAAGATGTATGTCGTCAAACTACGGAAAATGCTGAACGTTTATTTAAATTAAAATAATAATATATGTCTGAGAAAGATGTTAAACCGTGTCTGTCATGGTATGATTTTATAAACATGACACACGACATCTTTCTCATTTTTTATGTGATAAGTAGTTATAATATATGTGAAATGAATTTGAAAGGTAAGGATTTTTTATTATGAAAATCAATGAATTTATCGTAGTAGAAGGTAGAGATGACACAGAACGAGTAAAGTCGGCTGTTGAATGTGATACGATTGAAACAAATGGGAGTGCTATCAATAAAGAGACTTTAGCAGTCATCCAAAATGCACAAGAAACAAGAGGTGTTATCGTATTAACTGATCCTGACTTTCCCGGTGATAAAATACGTCACACGATTACAGAACACGTTTCAGGTGTTAAACATGCATACTTAGATAGAGAAAAGGCTAAAAATAAGCGTGGTAAAATCGGCGTTGAACATGCGCATCCAAAAGATATTAGAGACGCATTAATGCACGTCAGTTCTCCTTTTGAAGAAGCGGAAGAATCAATCGACAAAAGTGTTCTCATAGACTTAGGATTAATAATTGGTAAAGACGCACGTCGTAAAAGAGAAATACTAGGTCGAAAATTACACATCGGACATTCAAATGGCAAGCAACTGCTTAAGAAACTCAATGCATTTGGTTATACTGAATCGGATGTGCGCGAAGCGTTATCTATGGAAAAGGAGAGTGAATAAAAGGTGGAGAGAAAAGATATTGCGACACCTTCAAGAACTAAGGCATTGTTAGATCAGTTTGGATTTAACTTTAAAAAAAGTTTAGGACAAAATTTCTTAGTAGATGTGAATATCATTCATAAAATTATAGATGCAAGTGAAATTGACGACAACACAGGTATTATTGAAGTTGGTCCCGGTATGGGTTCTTTAACAGAGCAATTAGCCAAAAGAGCTAAAAAGGTGATGTCATTTGAAATTGATCAACGACTTATACCTGTACTAAAAGAAACACTAGCGCCATATGACAACGTTACGATAATTAATGAAGATATATTGAAAGCAGACATTGGTAAGGCGGTTAAAACGTATTTGAATGATTGTGACAAAATTATGGTCGTAGCTAATTTACCATATTATATTACAACACCAATTTTACTGAATTTAATGCAACAAGATATTCCGATTGATGGTTATGTTGTTATGATGCAAAAAGAGGTTGGCGAACGTTTAAATGCCCAAGTAGGAACAAAGGCTTATGGCTCATTATCTATTGTTACACAGTACTATACAGAGACAAGTAAAGTGTTAACGGTTCCTAAATCAGTTTTCATGCCACCACCTAATGTAGATTCTATTGTTGTTAAATTAATGCAAAGAGAGACGCCACTCGTTAGCGTGGATGACGAAGAAACTTTCTTTAAATTAGCTAAAGCAGCTTTTGCGCAAAGACGTAAAACAATTAACAACAATTATCAGAATTTCTTTAAAGATGGAAAAAAGCATAAAGAAAGTATATTAAAATGGCTTGAACAAACAGGTATCGATCCTAAAAGACGCGGGGAAACGCTATCAATACAAGATTTTGCACGATTGTATGAAGAAAAGAAAAATTTCCCAGAATTAGAAAATTAAATTGTTGACAAAGCGCTACTACATTGATAAAATTTAAATTTTATTTGACATAACCTTGCAAAATATGGTATTATGTAACTTGTAGCGAGGTGGAGCAATATGCCAAAATCAATTTTGGACATCAAAAATTCTATTGATTGTCATTTAGGAAATCGTATTGTACTAAAAGCCAACGGTGGTCGTAAAAAAACAATCGAACGTTGTGGTGTGTTAAAAGAAACGTATCCTTCAGTATTCGTTGTTGAATTAGACCAAGATAAGCATAATTTTGAAAGAGTTTCGTATACATATACGGATGTTCTTACAGAGAACGTACAAGTTTCATTTGAAGAAGATAATCATCAAGAAGTAGTTGCACACTAATTTAGACATAAATATAGAGTGGTTTAGTGTACTACAACTCTATAAATTAAAATGTATTGGGTGTTGGGCTTATTAAGTTCAACACTCTTTTTTTGTAGAAGATTAAGATATGCGTCGAACGTGAGACAGTGAATGCTTCTATCTCACTTCCAATCATTTTACTTAAAAATAATATAATTTCATTAGAAAACGTATATTAGTAGATTAAATTGATTGTTTTATTAAGATTTTACATAAATTTGTCATGTATCTATCAAATATTTTAAGTCTTTGTGTTAAAATCATCTTATTACTATAGATGAAGAGAGGGCGGAAAAATGATATATGAAACGGCACCAGCCAAGATAAATTTGACGCTCGATACACTTTTCAAAAGAGATGATGGATATCATGAAATTGCAATGATTATGACGACAGTTGATCTGAACGATCGATTATCTTTCCAAAAAAGAAAAGATAAAAAAATCGTTGTTGATATTGAACATAACTATGTTCCAAATGATCATAAAAATTTGGCTTACCGTGCAGCACAATTGATGATGGAAACCTATGATTTAAATGAAGGTGTCACCATTACTATAGATAAAGATATCCCCGTTTCTGCCGGTTTAGCAGGAGGATCAGCTGATGCAGCTGCTACGATGCGTGGTATTAATCGTCTGTTTAATTTGGATAAATCTTTGCATGAACTAAGTGATTTGGGAATACAAATTGGAACAGACATTCCGTTTTGCATCTATAACAGAACTGCTGTATGCAAAGGCAGAGGTGAAAAGATACGCTTTTTAAAAAAGCCACCTTCAGCTTGGGTAGTTTTAGCGAAACCTAATTTAGGTATATCATCCGCGGATGTATTCAAGGCGTTAGATTTAGATGATGCGCATCATGTAGATACTGAAATGTGCGAGAAGGCGATTGTTGAAGGTGATTATAAACAGTTATGTGAAAGCTTATCGAATCGTTTAGAACCAGTATCAATGTCAATGCATCCTGAAATTGAAAAAATAAAAAATAATATGTTGCAATGTGGTGCAGATGGCGCATTAATGAGTGGTAGTGGTCCAACCGTATATGGGCTTGCTCAAAAAGAAAGCCAAGCGAAAAAGATATATAATGCTGTTAATGGCTGCTGTAATGAAGTGTATTTAGTAAGATTATTAGGATAGAAGGGTTGAACAACAAATGAGGTATAAAAGAAGTGAACGTATCGTCTTTATGACACAGTATTTAATGAATCATCCAAATCAGTTAATACCTTTAACTTTTTTTGTGAAAAAATTTAAGCAAGCGAAGTCTTCAATTAGTGAAGATGTTCAAATTATTAAGAATACTTTCCAAAAAGAAAAGCTAGGTACAGTTATTACGACTGCAGGTGCGAGTGGTGGTGTAACTTACAAACCAATGATGAGTAAAGAAGAGGCTTCGGAAATTGTTGAGGAAGTTATTGAGCTACTTCAAGAAAAAGAACGATTATTACCTGGTGGATACCTTTTCTTATCAGATTTAGTAGGTAACCCTTCTTTACTTAATAAAGTTGGTAAATTAATTGCTAGCATTTATATGGAAGAAGATCTTGATGCGGTTGTGACAATCGCTACAAAAGGGATATCACTTGCCAATGCGGTAGCTAACGTATTAAATTTACCTGTAGTAGTAATTAGAAAAGACAATAAAGTTACTGAGGGATCTACTGTATCGATTAACTACGTGTCTGGCTCTTCTCGTAAGATCGAAACGATGGTGCTTTCTAAACGTACATTAGCTGAAAATTCTAATGTACTTGTCGTGGATGATTTTATGAGAGCAGGAGGTTCAATCAACGGTGTCATGAATCTTATGAATGAGTTTAAGGCACAAGTTAAAGGGGTATCTGTACTTGTAGAATCAAAAGAAGTTAAACAAAGATTGATTGAGGATTATACTTCTTTAGTTAAATTATCTGATGTTGATGAATACAATCAGGAATTTAAAGTAGAACCTGGCAATAGTTTGTCTAAATTTTCTTAAAAGGAGTTTATTACATCATGAAAACAATTAACACTAACAAAGCACCAGAAGCTTTAGGACCATACTCACACGCTATGGTTGTGAATAATTTAGTATTCACATCTGGACAAATCCCATTAGATACTGAAGGGAATATTGTCAGTGATGATGTGAAAGAGCAAACAAAACAAGTGCTAGACAATTTGTCTGTCGTACTTGAAGAAGCTGGTTCGGATTTAAACTCAGTTGTGAAAGCAACCATTTTTATCTCCGACATGAATGAATTTCAACAAATAAATGAAGTCTATGGTAGTTATTTCAGTGAACATCAACCAGCACGTAGTTGTGTTGAAGTTGCACGATTACCTAAAGACGTTAAAGTTGAAATTGAAGTTGTAGGTAAAGTAAAAGGAATATAATTTCCTTAATTAAAGAATTGTCAAGCTTCTAACAAACAAAGATATATATACTAGGGGGGCTCACTACATGAAAGTGACAGATGTTAGACTTAGAAAAATACAAACAGATGGCAGAATGAAAGCACTTGTTTCAATTACATTAGACGAAGCTTTTGTTATTCACGATTTACGTGTAATTGAAGGGAACTCAGGTCTTTTCGTTGCTATGCCAAGTAAACGTACACCAGATGGTGAATTCCGTGATATCGCGCATCCAATCAACTCTGATATGAGACAAGAAATTCAAGATGCCGTTATGAAAGTATATGACGAAACAGATGAAGTTATTCCAGATAAAAATGCTTCATCAGAAGATTCAGACGAAGCTTAAATAAATCATACATTATGGCAGGTTCAGCATTTAAATTTGTTGAACCTGCTTTTTAAATATCAAGTGTGGTATAAAGCATTCTACTAGTGAATACATATTTTGAAAATTTAAATAGACTAAATTATAAAACCTTCTAAATCTTGAAACTCGAACTTGAGTTAAATTATAATAAATTAGAAGTGTAAAATTTATTGGAGGGTTACCACTCATGCAAAGAAATGCGGTAATATTAGCAGCTGGAAAAGGTACTAGAATGAAATCAAATAAATATAAAGTGCTACATAAAGTTGCTGGAAAATCAATGGTAGAACATGTGTTAACAAATGTTAAGAATGCTGGTGTTAACCAAATCGTGACAATTGTAGGTCATGGCGCTGAAGATGTTAAAGAAACATTGGGGAACCAATCGTTATATAGCTATCAAGAAGAACAATTAGGAACAGCACATGCTGTAAAGATGGCTAACGAACATTTGAAAGAAGTGGAAGGTACAACTTTAGTTGTTTGTGGAGACACACCACTCATTACAGCTCATACGTTACAAAAGTTAATTGAGCATCATGAAAGTACTCATGCGCAAGCGACAGTATTATCAGCAACTGCTCAGATTCCGTTTGGTTATGGGCGAATTGTTCGCGATGAACAATGTAGACTACAACGTATTGTTGAAGAAAAAGACGCGTCAGAAGCACAAAAAGCATTAACGGAAATTAGTTCTGGGATTTTTGCGTTCGATAATCGAGTTCTATTCTCTAAATTAGAAGAAGTTAAAAATGATAATGCTCAAGGTGAATACTACTTGCCAGATGTGATCAGCTTAATCTTAGCTGATAATGGCGTCGCTGAAGTTTATCACACAGACGATTTTAATGAGATTATGGGTGTAAATGATCGTGTCATGTTAAGTAATGCGGAAAAGGCGTTGCAACAACGTATTAACATTGAGCATATGAGAAATGGTGTAACTATTATCGACCCTACAACTACATTTATTGGACCAGATGTCAAAATAGGTATGGATACAATTATTGAACCTGGTGTACGTATTAATGGTGAAACAGTAATAGGAGAAGAAGCTGTCATCGGTCAATACTCTGAAATCAACAATAGTCATATTGGCTCACAAGTTGACATTAAACAATCAGTTATTAATGATTCAATCGTTGGTGATAAAACAAAAGTTGGACCATTCGCGCAACTAAGACCTGGTTCAAACTTAGGTTCAGATGTAAAAGTTGGTAACTTTGTAGAAGTGAAGAAAGCAGATCTTAAAGATGGGGCTAAAGTATCTCACTTAAGTTATATTGGAGATGCTGAAATCGGTGAACGTACAAACATTGGTTGTGGTTCAATCACAGTAAATTATGATGGTGTTAATAAATTTAAAACGGTTGTAGGTAAAGATGCATTTATTGGATGTAATACTAACTTAGTGGCACCTGTAACTGTTGGTGACGGTGTGTTAATCGCTGCAGGTTCAACAATTACCGACAACGTCCCTAATGAAAGTTTAGCCCTTGCACGTGCCCGTCAAATCACAAAAGAAGGATATCTCAAAAAATAATTTTTTGATAAAATTTGGTATCTCTTTTCCACAATTTTTTGTTGAACATAGTAAAAGCGATTAATTTTTTATATAATGAAAGTGTCTAAGTTAAAAATTGGAGGACTATAAATGTTAAATAATGAATACAAGAATTCATCTTTAAAGATTTTCTCTTTAAAAGGAAATGAGCCATTAGCACAAGAGGTAGCTGATCGAGTAGGGATTGAATTAGGGAAATGTTCTGTTAAACGCTTTAGCGATGGAGAAATTCAAATCAATATTGAAGAAAGTATTCGTGGATGTGATGTTTTCATTATCCAACCAACTTCAAATCCGGTTAATTTACACTTGATGGAGTTATTGATCATGATTGATGCTTGTAAGCGTGCATCAGCAGCTAATATCAATATTGTGGTTCCATATTATGGCTATGCACGTCAAGATAGAAAAGCACGTAGCCGTGAACCTATTACAGCTAAGTTAGTAGCTAACTTAATTGAAACAGCTGGCGCTAATCGCATGATTGCATTAGATTTACATGCACCACAAATTCAAGGATTCTTTGATATTCCAATTGACCATTTAATGGGTGTACCAATCATTGGTCAACATTTTGAGAATGACCCTAACATTGACCCAGAAGAATGTGTCGTAGTATCACCGGACCACGGTGGCGTTACACGCGCACGTAAACTTGCTGACATTTTAAAAACTCCGATTGCAATTATTGATAAACGACGTCCTAAACCAAACGTAGCAGAAGTAATGAATATTGTTGGTGAAATTGAAGGACGCACTGCGATTATTATTGATGACATTATCGATACAGCAGGAACAATCACTTTAGCTGCGCAAGCTTTAAAAGATAAAGGTGCTAAAGATGTGTATGCTTGTTGTACACACCCAGTTTTATCAGGTCCTGCTAAGGAGCGTATCGAGAATTCAGCAATTAAAGAATTAATCGTTACAAATTCAATCTTATTAGATGACACACGTAAACCGTCAAACACTAAAGAATTATCAGTAGCTGGATTACTTGCTCAAGCAATTATTCGAGTATATGAACGTGAATCAGTAAGTGTATTATTTGACTAAAGTTTACAATTGCGTTTGACTTATACATTTCAACCGTGTATAATACATTCGTTCGTGGTTTTACGAACTAATAAACACTTGCAAGCAACTTATAAAGTTGATGGGTAAGTGAAGGGAAGTCCAGAACTTTATATTCTCACGATAATAAGTATCTAGACTTGAAAATGAAAGGTGGAAATACGAATGGCTTCATTAAAGTCAATCATCCGTCAAGGTAAACAAACACGTTCTGACCTTAAAAAATTACGTAATACAGGTAAAGTACCTGCAGTAGTTTATGGTTATGGTACTAAAAATACTTCAGTTAAAGTTGATGAAGTTGAATTCATCAAAGTTATCCGTGAAGTAGGACGTAACGGTGTTATCGATTTAGGTGTTGGTTCTAAATCAATCAAAGTTATGGTGTCAGATTATCAATTTGACCCACTTAAAAACCAAATTACACACATCGACTTCTTAGCAATCAACATGACTGAAGAACGTACTGTTGATGTACCAGTTCACTTAGTAGGTGAAGCTGCTGGTGCTAAAGAAGGTGGCGTAGTTGAACAACCATTATTCGACTTACAAGTTACAGCAACTCCAGAAAATATCCCTGAATCAATTGAAGTTGATATTACTGAATTAGAAGTTAATGACAGCTACTCAGTTTCAGATATTAAAGTTTCTGGCGATTTCACAATTGAAAATGACCCAGAAGAATCTGTTGTAACAGTAGTTCCTCCAACTGATGAACCTACTGAAGAAGAAGTTGAAGCTATGGAAGGTGAAGCAGCAACTGAAGAACCTGAAGTAGTTGGTGAAGAAAAAGAAGAAGATAGCGAAGAAGAAAATAAAGACGAAGAATAATTCGTTGATTGTTATCTTTATGGGAGTGGAACATGAATTCTTAATGAATTCTGTTCTACTCCCTTTTTGTGTTATTATAGGGAATGTTATAAAATAATGAATAATTGATATATGCACAATTCTATTCAGTTAGTCGTTATAAATGAATCACAATGGAGGTAACATCGTATGAAATGTATTGTGGGTCTTGGGAATATAGGCAAGCGATTTGAGTTAACAAGACACAATATCGGTTTTGAAGTCATTGATTACATTTTGAAGAAACATAATTTCTCATTAGATAAACAAAAATTTAAAGGTGCTTATACTATTGAACGTTTAAATGGTGACAAGGTTCTATTTATTGAACCAATGACTATGATGAATCTTTCTGGTGAAGCAGTAGGGCCATTAATGGATTACTATAATGTTGAAGTGGAAGATTTAATCGTCTTGTATGATGATTTAGATTTATCTCAAGGTCAAATCCGCTTGCGTCAAAAAGGTAGCGCTGGAGGACATAATGGTATGAAGTCTATCATTAAACATTTAGGTACAGATCAATTTAAACGAATTCGTATTGGCGTAGGGAGACCAACGAATGGTATGTCAGTACCTGATTATGTATTACAGAAATTTTCAAAAGAAGAGATGATTACTATGGATAAAGTGATTGAACATTCAGCACATGCTGTGGAAGCTTTTATTGAAAGTTCACGCTTCGACCATGTAATGAATCAATATAATGGAGAAGTCAATTGAGACCTATCATTTCAGACTATATTCAAAATGATAAACGTTTCCAGGAACTCGATGATGTATTCGGTCATCAAAACATTCTTGTTACTGGTCTCTCTCCCTCTGCGAAAGCTACGATTATCGCTGAAAAGTATCTAAAAGATCAAAAACAAATGTTGTTAATCACTAACAACTTATATCAAGCAGATAAATTAGAAACTGATATTTTACAATATATCGATCATTCTGAAGTTTATAAATATCCTGTACAAGATATTATGACTGAAGAATTTTCAACGCAAAGCCCTCAACTTATGAGTGAACGTGTAAGAACACTGACTGCATTAGCTCATAATAAGAAAGGGTTATTTATCGTTCCTTTGAACGGATTGAAAAAGTGGCTCACACCATTTGAACTTTGGAAAGATCATCAAATTACCCTTAGAGTAGGCGAGGATATAGATGTCGATGAATTCTTAAATAAATTAGTGAATATGGGATATCGTCGTGAAAGTGTTGTATCACATATCGGCGAGTTCTCATTACGTGGAGGCATTATCGATATTTACCCTCTCATAGGTCAACCTGTTCGAATAGAATTGTTTGATACAGAAGTTGATTCAATTCGTGACTTCGATGTTGAGACGCAACGTTCAAATGACAATATTGAAGAAGTTTCAATCACAACAGCAAGTGATTACGTTATTACAGGCGATGTCATTCAACATTTACAATCAGAATTGAAGACCGCATATGAAACAACACGACCAAAAATTGACAAGTCTGTTCGTAATGATTTGAAAGAGACATATGAAAGTTTCAAGTTATTTGAAACAACGTTTTTTGATCATCAATTATTACGTCGTTTGGTGGCATTTATGTACGAGCAACCTTCAACGCTTATTGACTATTTTGCAAAAGACGCCATCATTGTAGCTGACGAATATAATCGTATTAAAGAAACTGAAAAGACGCTAACAACTGAAGTGGACGATTTCATTCAAAACTTAATAGAAAGTGGAAACGGATTTATCGGTCAATCATTTATGCAATATGATGGTTTTGAGTCGTTGTTGAAGGATTATCCAGTGACGTACTTCACTTTGTTTACGTCCACTATGCCTGTTCAGTTACAACATATTATTAAGTTTTCTTGTAAACCAGTACAACAGTTTTATGGGCAATACGATATTATGCGTTCTGAATTCCAACGCTATGTACACAACGACTATCATATCGCGGTGTTAGTAGAAACTGAAACGAAAGTTGAACGAATTCAATCGATGTTGAATGAGATGCATATACCAACTGTTACTAATGTTCACAATGACATTAAATCTGGCCAAGTCGTTGTTACAGAGGGCAGTCTTTCAGAAGGTTTCGAATTACCTTATATGCAACTTGTTGTTATAACTGAGAGAGAATTGTTCAAAACAAAACAAAAGAAACAGCGTAAACGTACTAAAACTTTATCTAATGCTGAAAAAATCAAGTCATATCAAGACCTTAATGTTGGTGACTACGTCGTACATGTACATCATGGGGTAGGGCGTTATCTTGGTGTTGAAACTTTAGAAGTTGGAGATGTTCACCGAGATTATATTAAATTGCAATATAAAGGCACAGACCAACTCTTTGTACCAGTCGATCAAATGGATCAAGTTCAAAAATATGTTGCTTCAGAAGATAAGTCGCCTAAATTAAATAAACTTGGTGGCTCAGAATGGAAGAAAACAAAAGCTAGAGTTCAACAAAGTGTCGAAGATATTGCTGATGAATTAATCGCATTATATAAAGAACGTGAAATGTCGGTAGGTTATCAATATGGTGAAGATACCGCTGAGCAAAGTGCATTTGAAATGGACTTCCCATATGAATTAACACCTGACCAAGCGAAATCGATAGACGAAATTAAAGGTGATATGGAACGCGAGCGACCAATGGATCGTCTATTATGTGGTGACGTAGGTTATGGTAAAACAGAAGTTGCTGTTAGAGCAGCTTTTAAAGCAGTAATGGAAGGGAAACAAGTTGCATTTCTTGTACCTACAACGATTTTAGCGCAACAACATTATGAAACGTTAATTGAACGAATGCAGGATTTTCCGGTACAAATTGAATTGATTAGTCGATTCCGTTCAACTAAAGAAGTCAAAGAAACTAAAGAAGGTCTTAAATCAGGATACGTTGATATTGTTGTTGGAACACATAAATTGTTAGGCAAAGATATTCATTATAAAGATTTAGGATTATTAATAGTCGATGAAGAACAACGTTTTGGTGTACGTCATAAAGAACGTATTAAGACAATGAAGACGAATGTAGACGTACTGACGTTAACTGCAACGCCTATTCCTAGAACATTACACATGAGTATGCTAGGTGTACGGGATTTATCAGTCATTGAGACACCTCCAGAAAATCGCTTCCCTGTACAAACTTATGTGTTAGAACAAAATAGTAATTTTATTAAAGAAGCTTTAGAACGAGAATTATCACGTGATGGACAGGTATTCTATTTATACAACAGAGTTCAATCCATTTATGAAAAACGTGAACAATTACAGATGTTAATGCCGGATGCTAATATTGCCGTTGCACATGGTCAGATGACAGAACGTGATCTTGAAGAAACAATGCTAAGCTTTATTAATGGCGAATTTGATATTTTAGTGACTACAACGATTATTGAGACAGGTGTAGATGTACCTAATGCGAATACTCTAATCATTGAAGAAGCAGATCGCTTTGGATTAAGCCAATTGTATCAATTGCGCGGTCGTGTAGGACGCTCAAGTCGAATTGGCTATGCATACTTCTTACATTCTGCGAATAAAGTGCTAACTGAAACGGCAGAAGAAAGATTACAAGCTATTAAAGAATTTACTGAATTGGGTTCAGGATTCAAAATTGCCATGCGTGATTTAAATATTCGTGGTGCCGGAAACTTACTAGGTAAACAACAACACGGCTTTATTGATTCGGTTGGCTTTGACTTGTATTCACAAATGTTAGAAGAAGCGGTTAATGAAAAACGTGGTATTAAAGAAGAAGAACCAGATGCACCAGAAGTAGAAATGGAACTCAACTTAGATGCCTATTTACCTGCAGAATACATTCAAAATGAGCAAGCAAAAATTGAAATTTATAAAAAACTACGTAAAGTCGAAACAGAAGAACAATTATTTGATATTAAAGATGAATTGATAGATCGATTCAATGATTATCCAGTTGAAGTTGAACGTTTACTTGAAATGGTTGAAATTAAAATACATGCGCTACATGCAGGGGTAACTTTAATTAAAGATAAAGGTAAGCAAATAGAGGTGTCATTATCAGCGAAAGCAACAGAACAAATGAACGGTGAAGAACTGTTTAAACAAACACAACCTTTAGGACGTGCAATGAAACTAGGTGTTAAAGAAAATCGCATGCATGTAACACTTACCAAGTCTAAGCAATGGTTAGATAACTTGAAATTCCTTGTGAGATGTCTTGAAGGAAGTATGGTTATTGAAGATGAAAACTAAAAGCATATCAGAATCTAAATCTACACAATCGTTATCATCTAAGAGTTCAAACGAGTTCAAATACATTGAACCCTCTAACCACACAGCGTTCAATGGCGTTGTGATTCTAACCCTTGCACTCATCATAGTTAAAATTTTAAGTGCAATTTACAGAGTGCCTTACCAAAATGTTCTCGGAGATACTGGGTTGTATGCTTATCAACAAATATATCCAATTGTGGCACTAGGTATGATTTTATCTATGAATGCTATTCCAAGTGCGGTAACGCAAACGCTGGGTATTAATGGACAACCGTCTTCGTTTTCAAAAGTGCTAATACAATTTCAAACGTTAGGCATAGTAATATTTTTAATGCTCTTATTATTAGCGCATCCAGTGGCTATATTGATGGGAGATTCAAGACTTGCACCTATGATACGAATGGCAAGTTTGAGTTATTTATTTATTGGTATATTAGGTGTGTGTCGTGGTTATTACCAAAGTCAAAGACGTATGAATATACCCGCTATTTCCCAGGTTATTGAACAAATCATTCGTGTTGGTCTCATCATTGTAGCAATTGGTTTATTTATGATTAAAGATTGGTCAATATATCAAGCAGGAACGATTGCTATTTTAGCTTCTGCACTTGGTTTTTTAGGTTCAAGTCTCTTTTTAATAGTTATGAAACCTTTCTCTTTTAAGATGCAGAATTTATCAGCAAATATACCTTGGAAAGACTTGCTTATGGCTACACTTGTATTTGCATTGAGCCAATTATTGGTCATATTATGGCAATTTATAGATAGCTTTACAATTGTTCATACACTACAATCACACGGCCTACATTTTAAAGAAGCAATCATGCAAAAAGGAATTTATGATCGTGGGGCTTCATTTATACAAATGGGTTTAATTGTTACGACAACTTTTAGTTTTGTGTTAATCCCACTTTTAACTGAAGCAATCGAACAACGAAATCAAATTAAAATGAATCGTTACGCTAATGCATCGCTTAAAATCACTATATTAATTAGCTCAGCAGCTGGTATAGGATTAATTAATTTATTACCTATGATGAATGCAGTCTTCTTTAAGACTAATAGTTTAGGTTTTACACTTGGATTCTATATGTTAACGGTTATCTGTGTATCGCTTATAATGATGGATATTGCATTATTACAAGTACTCAATTGCATTCGTCCGATATTGATTGGTGTAACTATTGGCTTAGTAGTGAAAGCGATACTCAACGTCCTATTGATTCATCATTATGGTATTGCTGGCGCTAGTATTAGCACTGTTTTGTCCCTTATTTGTTTTGTAATTATACTGCATAAAGAAGTGCTTAAGCAGTATCACTTTAGTCAAATGAAACCATTCATTTTAAAAATGTTTACTGCGCTTGTCATCATGACGATAATCATTCAAATTATTATGCAGGTATTACCTCAAGTGGGACGTATAGGTGGACTTATAGAGTTAGTTGTTGTGGCAATCATAGGCATTGCCGTATTATTAATATTAGTTATATATATGAACATCTTAGGTTATAGAGAATTAAAACATTTGCCATTTGGCGAAAAGCTTTATCATATAAAGAAAGGACGACATTAATGACACATACAATTACAATTGTTGGTTTAGGAAACTACGGTTTAGATGAGTTGCCACTTGGTATATATCGTTTTTTAATACAACAACCGCTTGTTTATACTAGGACACTAGACCATCCTGTAATTAATCAATTACAAGATGAACTTAAATTCGAAAGTTTTGATACTATTTATGAAAAGAATGAAGATTTCGATTCTGTGTATCAACAAATTGTTGATGTATTAATAGAAAAAGCGCAATCACAAGATGTTGTCTATGCCGTACCTGGACATCCACGTGTAGCTGAAACGACGACGGCCAAGTTGTTAGACTACAATAACCATCATCAAGACGTGAATGTTAAAATGCTAGGTGGTAAAAGTTTTATTGATGATATCTTCGCAGCGATTAACCAAGATCCTAACGATGGTTTCACTTTGTTAGATGGTACAGCATTAACCGAACAATTATTAAATCTGCGTACACATACACTTATTACTCAGGTATATAGTGCTATGGTTGCAGCAGATATTAAAATTACTTTGATGGAACAATATCCAGATGATTTTCCAGTCAAAATAGTGACTGGCGCACATAGCACTGGCGCCTCTGTACTAGAGGTACCTCTATTTGAACTTGATCATCACGAAGACGCATTTAATAATTTAACGAGTGTCTACGTTCCTAAAGTGACAAATGATGAAGCATTATATCGAAACTTTGATTATGCAGTAGAGATTATAGATCGCTTAGTCGATGATGAGACTGGTTGCCCATGGGATCGTGTTCAAACTCATGACTCCCTCAAACGCTATCTATTAGAAGAAAGCTTTGAATTATTCGAAGCAATTGATAATGAAGATGATTGGCACATGATAGAAGAATTAGGAGATATCTTACTTCAAGTTCTCTTACATGCAAGTATCGGCAAAAAAGAAGGCTATATGGACATTCAAGAAATCATTGAAAGCTTAAGTGCTAAGATGATTCGCCGTCATCCACATATTTTTGGTGATGAAAAAGCGGCATCGATAGAAGAATTAAATGACATTTGGCAGACAGCTAAAAGTAAAGAAGGTAAAGCACCACGGGTTAAATTTGAGAAAGTATTTGCAGACCACTTCATGGCATTGTATGATAAAACCAAAAATAAGGATTTTGATGAAGAAACCCTTAGAAACTTTTTGCAACAAGGGGAGAAAGATTCATGAGATTAGATAAATATTTAAAAGTATCGCGACTTGTTAAACGTCGTACTTTAGCGAAAGAGATAAGTGATCAAGGACGTATTACCGTTAATGGAAATGTAGCTAAAGCTGGAACAGATGTTAAGGTAGAAGATGAATTAGTTATTCGTTTCGGACAAAAGCTTGTTACAGTTAAAGTAACTGGTTTAAGTGAACATGCTTCTAAAGAAAACGCTAAAGGTATGTACGATTTAATTAAAGAAGAACGTATTAATCAGAACCAATTTGAAGAAGAATAGACTGAAGGAGGTGACAAGCAATGAGTAAAAAGGTAGAAGAAATAGGGAATCAGTATACCTCCGAAAAGAATCGAAAGAAGCAACGACAACAAAAGAAAATGCGCGTTGTTAGACGAAGAGTAACTGTATTCGGTGGGATATTATTAGCAATCATAATTATTCTATCCATCATGCTTGTCGTCCAAAAACAAAGCAATGATAAAGCAGCAGTTGAGCGTAAACATAAAGAGGAACAGTTTCAGAAAAAGCAAGACGAGGAAATCGCATTAAAAGAAGAACTTAGTAATTTAAATAATAAAGACTACATAGAGAAAGTAGCAAGAGACGATTATTACCTGAGCAATAAAGGTGAAGTTATTTTTAAATTGCCTAATAGTGATGATGATTCTAAGTCTAAATCCTCTAATGACAACTGATAACATTAAGGATAACCGTTTTTCTTAAATAAGAATGAATTATCTGGTTTTATAGCATTGTGAAAATGTTAAAACAGGAATATAATAAGGTTAAAATCGAATCAAAATCGGGAGGATTTATTTAGAATATGTCAATCGAAGTAGGAAACAAGCTAAAAGGTAAAGTTACTGGTATCAAAAAATTTGGTGCATTCGTAGAGTTACCTGAAGGGAAAAGTGGCTTAGTTCATATCAGTGAAGTGGCTGATAACTATGTTGAGAATGTTGAAGATCACCTATCAGTTGGAGACGAAGTTGAAGTTAAAGTCTTATCTATTGCAGATGACGGTAAAATTAGCCTTTCAATAAAAAAAGCAAAAGATCGTCCTCGTAGACCACAACATAAATCAAATCACAATAGACCACCACAACAAAAAGGTGAAGATTTTGAAAAGAAATTAAGCAATTTCTTAAAAGATAGTGAAGATAAATTAACATCTATTAAACGACAAACTGAATCAAGACGTGGCGGTAAAGGTTCAAGACGCTAATTTATAATATATTATTTATATAACAATTGGTAATAGCAAAGGTAACATACACCGTAAGATAAACAATTGTCGTCCTATCGAATTGCTCTTTAATTTATGTAAGATATGTTATTTTTGCGGGGTGGAACTTAAAATTCAACAATGAATTTTAGTTCCACTCTTTTTTTGATGACTACATTGTAATATTGCAATAAGGTATATTCATGTTATTAAGGAGGTCTTTGTGTTGAAAGTTAATACGTCACTATGGAGCAATACTGATCATGTTGTGGTTGCTGTTTCGACAGGTATAGATAGTATGTCACTCTTACACAATTTACTTTCACAATCATCTCGTACTTACAAACAATTGACCTGTCTTCATGTTAATCATGGCTTACGAGAAGCATCACATAAGGAAGAAGCGTTTATAGAAGCATTTTGTAAACAATATGAGATACCTTGCTATGTAAAGCATTTGAATTTAACGGATGTAGTAGCGCAAGGGAAGAGTATACAAGCTGATGCTCGACAATTGCGTTATGAGTGGTTTGACGAAATGATGAAAAGGTTAGATGCGGATGTATTACTTACAGCACATCATTTAGATGACCAGCTAGAAACAATCTTCTATAGATTATTTACGGGACGTTCTACACGAAGTACTCTAGGGATAGATGTTCAATCAATTCGTAATCATTACACAATATGTCGGCCATTACTTGAAGTTTCAAAAGAAGACATACGCGACTATCAGCACAAATATCAAGTTCCTTATTATGAAGATAGCTCAAACAGTGACAATAAATATGTTAGGAATGACATTCGCAATCGACTATTACCAGCGATTAATCAAAATGCAGATCTTGATAGCACGCATCTACTAAAATTAAAACGTTGGCATGATATTCAATTACAGGAGAGTCGAAAAAAAGCCCAATCCTTTATAGAGAATGATTGTCTAATTAATAAAAATGGAACTCAAATACAATTTTCACGAAATGTATTTAATCAACTTGATGATATAACTAAAATGATATTGTTAGATCAGCTCTTCGAACAACTTCAGTTGAATAAGGCATTTTCAGAGAAACAATATCATGAATGGTTTGATCAGATTAGTAATCAAATCGCACAATTTGAGATATCCCTCACTGAAAAATGGATAATTCAAATAGCATATGATAAATTTATTATATTGGCGAAAAATGAGCCGTCATTATTAGATAATCAAATCGTGAATGATGCAGATACATATCGTTTCGGACATTATCTCGTTGTTATACATCCGACGATTCCTAAACAACAATTACCATTATTGATACGAACTCGCCACAATGGAGATAAAGTCGAACTAAATGGACAAAAAGGTCATAAAAAAGTGAGTCGTTTGTTTATAGATCACAAAATTCCAAATGATGTGCGCATGCAAATGCCATTAATTGAAGATCAATACCATCAAATTATTGCTGTAGGTAATTTATATATTGCTAAAGCATATAATCAACATATAGAAATCAAAAAAATTGGAGATGAATAACGAATGAAAGACGATTTAAAAGAAATATTGTTAACTGAAGAAGATATACAAAATATTTGTAAAGATTTAGGAGAACAATTAACTAAAGATTATAAAGATAAACCACTTGTATGCGTGGGTATTCTAAAAGGTTCTGTTATGTTTATGGCAGACCTAATTAAACGCATCGACACACATTTAGCAATTGATTTTATGGATGTTTCAAGCTATCATGGCGGAACTGAATCAACTGGTGAAGTTCAAATCTTAAAAGATTTAGGTTCATCTATTGAAAATAAAGACGTCCTAATCATTGAAGATATTTTAGAAACAGGTACAACATTGAAATCAATTACTGAATTATTGCAATCACGTAAAGTTAATTCACTTGAAATTGTTACATTACTGGATAAACCAAATCGTCGTAAAGCTGATATTGAAGCTAAATATGTTGGTAAGAAAATTCCTGACGAATTTGTTGTAGGTTATGGATTAGATTACGCTGAACATTATCGAAATTTACCGTATATCGGCACATTAAAACCAGAAATTTATAACAAATAAGTGAAATTCATTTAGATGTTAATATAATTAAATCGTGTTTAAGATATAATAACTATACTTAATAAATGAATTAGTGTAGACTCATTTTATATGCTTAAACACATTTTAAAAACTTATCGTTTTTTAGAGAATTTAAGCTTTAAAAAGTTTGATAACACAAGGATTTTGAAAAGTATTACAAAAGTTGAAATGCTAGCCTTTAAGAGAAGTGTTGTGTTACAATTTTTGTTAGCTTTATTATAGAAATAGGAGGAAATGACGCATGCAAAAAGCTTTTCGCAATGTGCTTGTTATCGCAATTATTGGCGTTATTATATTCGGCGTATTTTCTTACATAAATGGGAATGGCAATACACCGAAACAACTTTCCTATTCACAGTTTGTAGAGAAATTGGATAAAGGTGATTTAAAGACCTTAGAAATCCAACCTGAGCAAAATGTGTACTTGGTAAGTGGTAAAACAAAAAATGATGAAGATTACTCTTCAACGATTTTATACAATAACGAAAAAGACTTACAAAAAATTACAAATGAAGCAAAAAGCCAAAAAGGACTAGATTTTAAAGTTAAAGAGGAAGAGAAACAAAGTGTCTTCGTAAGTATGTTGACAACATTAATTCCTGTATTAATTATTGCTTTCCTATTCATTTTCTTCCTTAGCCAAGCACAAGGCGGCGGCGGTGGCGGTCGTATGATGAACTTTGGTAAATCCAAAGCTAAAATGTACGATAACCAAAAACGTCGTGTACGATTCTCAGATGTCGCTGGTGCAGATGAAGAAAAACAAGAATTAATTGAAATAGTAGATTTCTTAAAAGATAATAAGAAATTCAAACAAATGGGTTCAAGAATACCTAAAGGTGTATTACTTGTAGGCCCTCCTGGTACAGGTAAAACATTATTAGCACGTGCCGTAGCTGGTGAAGCGGGTGCACCTTTCTTCTCAATCAGTGGTTCTGACTTTGTTGAGATGTTCGTTGGTGTCGGTGCAAGCCGTGTGCGTGACTTATTCGAAAATGCGAAAAAGAATGCACCATGTATTATCTTTATTGATGAAATTGATGCAGTAGGACGTCAACGTGGCGCAGGTGTTGGTGGCGGTCACGATGAACGTGAACAAACGCTTAACCAATTACTAGTTGAAATGGATGGTTTCGGTGAAAACGAAGGTATTATCATGATTGCTGCAACTAACCGTCCTGATATCTTAGACCCAGCGTTACTACGCCCCGGTCGTTTCGATAGACAAATTCAAGTTGGCCGTCCAGATGTTAAAGGTCGTGAGGCTATTCTTCACGTACACTCTAAAAACAAACCACTTGATGAAACTGTCGACTTAAAAGCTATTTCACAAAGAACACCTGGTTTCTCAGGGGCAGATTTAGAGAATTTATTAAATGAAGCATCTTTAATTGCTGCACGTGAAGGTAAAAACAAAATTGACATGCGTGATATCGAAGAAGCTACAGACCGTGTTATTGCTGGTCCAGCTAAAAAATCACGTGTCATTTCAGATAAAGAACGTAATATTGTGGCTCACCATGAAGCGGGTCATACAGTTATCGGCATGGTACTTGATGAAGCAGAAGTTGTTCATAAAGTAACAATTGTTCCTCGTGGACAAGCTGGTGGTTACGCAATGATGTTACCTAAACAAGATCGTTTCTTAATGACAGAACCTGAATTATTAGATAAAATTTGTGGTTTATTAGGTGGTCGTGTATCCGAAGATATCAATTTCCATGAAGTATCAACTGGTGCATCAAATGACTTCGAAAGAGCAACTCAAATTGCACGTTCTATGGTTACTGAGTATGGTATGAGTAAAAAACTTGGACCATTACAATTCTCATCTAGCGGTGGTGGACAAGTATTCTTAGGTAAGGATATGCAAGGTGAACCTAACTATTCTGGTCAAATCGCTTATGAAATTGATAAAGAAGTTCAACGTATTATTAAAGAACAATATGAACGTTGTAAACAAATCTTATTAGACCATGAAAAAGAACTTAAACTTATCGCTAAAACATTGTTAACAGAAGAAACATTAGTAGCTGAACAAATCCGTTCATTATTCTATGATGGTGTATTACCTGAAGTAGATTATGATGCTGCTCGTGTTGTTAAAGATCAAGATTCTGACTATAGCGAAGGTAAATATGGTAAATCTTACGATGATATCCGCGAAGAACAACTAGAAGAAGGTAAGGAAGACATGCGAGAAGATCGTAAAGAAGATAATGATATGAATCGCGAACGTAGACATCGTCAAAGAGATGATAGAGATAATCATGCAGGACATGATCAATTACGTGACGGTTCAAATAGAGACAATGATCAACATCGTGGACATTCAAATAATGAAGAAGACACAGGTCATGAACAATCTCCAAATATTGATAAACCATATAATCCAAACGATCCAAACAACCCTAGCAATAGATAAGTTTAAACTGGATTATTATCTCCTTTGAGTAAGGCAATGCCCCTTAATCAAAGGAGATTTTTTAATATGTAGTGATCGTGAAAAAGACAATATTAGAGTTGAAAGCAAGTTACTTCATATTCTTATTAAACAAGTGTAGAATAAGTATCCTTAAAGGAAAAATATAGAAATAATTGAAAGATTAAAGCGTAAATAATATCAATATAAAAATAAATGTACTAAAGGAGTTTATAAGGATGACACATGATTATATCGTAAAATCATTAGCTTACGACGGAGAAATACGTGCGTACGCTGCGCTAACAACTGAATCAGTGCAAGAAGCACAAACACGTCATTACACTTGGCCAACAGCATCAGCTGCTATGGGCAGAACAATGACAGCAACTTTATTAATGGGTTCGATGCTTAAAGGTGAACAAAAATTAACAGTAACAGTTGATGGTAAAGGCCCTATTGGAAGAATCATTGCAGATGCAGATGCTGAAGGTAATGTACGTGCCTATGTGGATAAACCACAAACGCATTTTCCATTAAATGAACAAGGTAAACTAGATGTTAGAAGAGCAGTTGGTACAGACGGGTCCATCCAAGTAGTGAAAGATGTTGGTATGAAAGATTATTTCTCAGGTGCAAGTCCGATTGTATCAGGTGAACTAGGAGAAGACTTCACATACTATTTTGCGACAAGTGAACAAACACCTTCATCAGTTGGTTTGGGTGTGTTAGTAAATCCTGACAATTCTATTAAAGCTGCTGGAGGATTTATTATTCAAGTAATGCCGGGCGCTAAAGATGAAACTGTAACAAAATTAGAAAATGCTATAAATAATATGCAACCCGTTTCTAAATTAATTGAACAAGGATTAACGCCAGAAGGTATTTTAAAAGAAATACTTGGTGAAGATAACGTTCAAATCTTAGAAACTATGCAAGCTCAGTTTGAATGTAACTGTAGTCATGAGAAGTTTCTAAATGCAATTAAAGGTTTAGGAGAAGCTGAAATCCAAGATATGATTAAAGAAGATCATGGCGCGGAAGCTATTTGTCACTTCTGTGGTAATAAATATAATTATTCAGAAGCTGAACTTGAAGACCTATTAGCTTCAATGAATGCATAATTAAAAATATACTAAAGGCGATAAACCATCATGTGTTTATTGCCTTTTTTATAGGGAAACTAAAATAATGTAAAAGTAAAATGTAACTTCAATCCTAAAATGAGAGAATTAACTTTGTCTTTTTAGAAAATTCTGATAGAATATAGTTATATCCGATAAAAAAACTAAGTTTTAAATATGAAAGTTAAAGGAGCGTTTTTTCAATGGCACAAAAACCAGTAGATAACATTACTCAAATTATTGGCAATACACCGGTAGTAAAATTAAGAAACGTTGTAGATGAAGATGCAGCAGATGTTTACGTAAAACTAGAATACCAAAATCCAGGTGGTTCAGTAAAAGACCGTATCGCATTAGCTATGATCGAAAAAGCTGAAAAAGAAGGAAAAATTAAACCAGGTGATACGATTGTAGAACCAACAAGTGGTAACACAGGTATCGGTTTAGCTTTCGTATGTGCAGCTAAAGGTTATAAAGCAGTATTTACAATGCCTGAAACAATGAGTTCTGAACGTCGTAACTTATTAAAAGCTTATGGTGCAGAATTAGTTTTAACACCAGGTTCAGAAGCTATGAAAGGCGCTATTAAAAAAGCAAAAGAATTAAAAGAAGAGCATGGTTACTTCGAACCACAACAATTCGAAAACCCAGCAAACCCTGAAATTCATGCGTTAACTACAGGGCCAGAATTAGTAGAACAATTTGAAGGTAAACAAATCGATGCTTTCTTAGCGGGTGTAGGTACAGGTGGTACTTTATCTGGTGTAGGTAAAGTCTTAAAAGAAAAATATCCTAATGTTGAAATCGTTGCTATAGAGCCTGAAGCATCACCAGTATTAAGTGGTGGTGAGCCAGGACCACATAAATTGCAAGGTTTAGGTGCAGGGTTCGTACCGGATACTTTAGATACAAATATTTATGATAGTATCATCAAAGTAGACAATAATACAGCTATGGAAACATCACGTCGCGTTGCTAAAGAAGAAGGTATCCTAGCAGGTATTTCTTCTGGTGCTGCAATTCATGCTGCAATTCAAAAAGCTAAAGAATTAGGTAAAGGTAAAACAGTTGTAACAGTATTGCCAAGTAATGGTGAACGTTACTTATCAACACCTTTATATTCATTCGATGATTAATTTTTAAACAATATTTATACGCTAGTGAAGCTTAATTTTGCTTCGCTAGCTTTTTCTTTTTGAAGAGATGAATACCTTGTTTTAAATTATTAAATACTTTGCATGTTTTTTGGCGATTATAAACACTGAAATGTTTAGAAAATGAGTGTATCATTAATATGTGACTATTAAGCAAAAGTAGATATTTTTCTACATATCATTTTCTAAAAGAACGAAGGGTGACGTGACAAGAATGACTAAAACAAAAATTATGGGAATATTGAATGTGACACCAGATTCATTCTCTGACGGTGGTAAGTATAATTCAGTGGATAAAGCGGTCAAACGTGCTAAAGAGATGATAGAAGAAGGTGTGGATATCATTGATGTCGGCGGTATTTCTACACGACCAGGATTCACAGAAATTTCAACGGAAGAAGAGATTGAGCGTGTAGTTCCTGTAGTGAAAGAACTTGCAAAATTAAATATTCAACTTTCAATAGATACATATCGTAGTGAAGTAGCGGAAGCGTGCTTAAAATTAGGTGCAACGATGATCAATGATCAATGGGCAGGGTTATATGATCCTAAAATACTTGATGTTGTGGCTGCTTACGATGCTGAAGTTGTATTAATGCATAATGGTGACGGACAACGCGAACAACCAGTTGTTGAAGAAATGCTATTATCACTTATTACTCAAGCGAACAAAGCAGAAATGGCCGGAATTCCAAAACATAAAATATGGCTAGATCCTGGGATTGGCTTTGCCAAAACACGTGATGAAGAAAATGAAGTAATGGCACGTTTAGATGAACTTGTAGCAACTGAGTATCCTGTTTTATTAGCAACGAGTCGAAAACGTTTTATTAAAGAAATGATTGGTACAGAAACTAAAGCGTTAGAACGTGATGAGGCGACAGCTGCTACAACAGCTTATGGTATAATGAAAGGCGTCAAAGCTGTGCGTGTACATAATGTGCAATTAAACGCTAGATTAGGTCAAAGTATGGATTTCTTAAAGGAGAATGAAGATGAACGACACAATCTTTCTTAATGGTATGAGATTTTACGCATACCACGGTGCTTTATCTGCTGAAAATGAGATAGGTCAAATCTTTGTAGTAGATGTTACGTTGAAAGTGAATTTAGAAGAAGCGGGACAATCTGATAATGTGATAGATACGGTGCATTACGGAGAAGTGTTTGAAGATGTTAAAGAAATCGTTGAAGGTCCACCATGTAATTTAATCGAACATCTAGCTGAACGTATTGCAAAACGTATAAATTCACACTATAATCGTGTAATGGAAACGAAAGTCAGAATCACTAAAGAAAACCCACCTATTCCTGGTCACTATGATGGCGTAGGTATAGAGATAGTGAGGGAGAATCGTTAAATGGTACAAGCTTATTTAGGTTTAGGAAGCAATATTGGTGATAGGGAACAGCAATTACAAGATGCTATAAAAATAATTGATAGTATTGAAGGGATTTTTGTGACTAAGATCTCTCCAATATATGAAACTGCACCAGTGGGTTATACTGAGCAACCCAATTTTTTAAATTTGTGTTTAGAAATTGAAACAGAATTGGAGCCCAAAGAACTTCTTAAATATTGCTTAGAAACCGAACAACGATTACATCGAGTTAGAGACATTCGTTGGGGTCCAAGGACATTAGATGTCGATATTTTGTTATATGGAGATAAGGTTATAGAAGAAGATGACCTTGAAGTTCCCCACCCACGAATGGGTGAACGTGCTTTTGTATTAATTCCATTAAATGATATTGCATCAACACAAATAGAACCTCGTTCAAATACTCGTATCTCTGATTTAGTCATACCAGATGACACAGTGAAGATATATAAAGGTTAAGAATTATTAATTATGCATTTAATTAATATTATTGAAATGCGAAAATAGTGATGATCATATTTTGAAAGTGATACAGGTAATGTCAATTTTGTAAAACAATACAATTAAGTAACACTATATTAGTAATATGATATCCTATAAGCAATTTAGAAATAATCCATGGAACGATTTTCATTAAAATGAAATTTAAAGGAGAGAAAGTTATGTCAGAAGAAATGAATGACCAAATGCAGGTCCGTCGTCAAAAACTACAAGAATTAATTGATTTAGGAATCGACCCATTTGGAAAACGTTTTGAGCGCTCAGCTACTGCTAGTGAACTAAAATCACAATGGGATGAATTCTCTAAAGAAGAATTACATGATAAAGAAGATGAAAGTCATGTGTCGATTGCCGGCCGTTTGATGACTAAACGTGGTAAAGGTAAAGCTGGTTTCGCACATGTCCAAGATTTGACTGGTCAGATTCAAATTTACGTGCGTAAGGACCAAATTGGCGAAGAAGATTTCGACAATTTATGGAAAGGTGCAGACCTAGGCGATATTGTTGGTATTGAAGGTGTAATGTTCAAAACAAATACTGGCGAGCTATCAGTAAAAGCTAAGACATTCACTTTATTATCTAAAGCGCTTAGACCTTTACCTGATAAGTTCCATGGTTTACAAGATATTGAACAACGTTATCGTCAACGTTATTTAGACTTGATTACAAATCAAGATAGTACTCAAACATTTATTAACCGCAGTAAAATTATTCAAGAAATGCGTAATTACTTAAATAAACAAGGTTTCTTAGAAGTTGAAACACCAATGATGCATCAAATTGCAGGTGGTGCAGCAGCAAGACCATTTGTTACGCACCATAATGCACTAGACGCTACACTTTATATGCGTATAGCAATTGAATTACATTTAAAACGTTTAATTGTTGGTGGCCTTGAAAAAGTCTATGAAATTGGACGAGTATTCCGTAACGAAGGTGTATCAACACGACATAATCCAGAATTTACAATGATTGAATTATATGAAGCATACGCTGATTACCACGATATCATGGATTTAACTGAATCTATGGTAAGACATATCGCTCAAGAAGTATTTGGTTCTGCAAAAGTTCAATACAATGAAGAGGAAATTGACCTAGAGTCTGCCTGGACGCGCCTTCATATTGTAGATGCAGTGAAAGAAGCTACAGGTGTAGACTTCTATCAAATTAAATCTGATGAAGAAGCAATCGCAGCAGCTAAAGAACATGGTATTGAAATTACTGATAATATGAAATATGGTCATATCTTAAATGAATTCTTTGAACAAAAAGTTGAAGAAACGTTAATTCAACCAACATTTATTTATGGACATCCAATTGAAATCTCGCCTTTAGCGAAGAAAAATCCAGAAGATCCTAGATTTACAGACCGTTTCGAGTTGTTTATCGTAGGTAGAGAACATGCGAATGCATTCACTGAATTAAATGATCCAATTGATCAATGTGAACGTTTTGAAGCGCAACTTGTTGAAAAAGCACAAGGTAATGATGAAGCGCATGAAATGGATGAAGATTATATTGAAGCTTTAGAATATGGTATGCCTCCAACAGGTGGTTTAGGTATCGGTATCGATCGCTTAGTTATGTTGTTAACTGACTCTCCATCTATTAGAGACGTATTATTATTCCCTTACATGAGACAAAAATAGATTAAATTAAATATTAGAGATTGAGATAAAGTTTAGGGTTTATTCAAATGTTAACCTAATATATCTCAATCTCTTTTTAATTTTGAGACAGTTATTGTTAATAAAAGAGGCAAAAAGAATAATTAGTTTTCGATTTATATAAAATTAAGAGATTAAATATAATGGTGTGATAAAGGGTTATTATCAAAGGGGGAGTTACAAAAGTAAAAAAGAGTAGAGAAGTTATTATAAAACAATAAAAAAAGTGTAGTCAATATGCTTGTGATGTGCTAACATAGTAAAAGTGTTCAAAAGAAGCGGAACCGACAAATAATAAACTTGTTAAATAAAAAAAGTTTTAAAAATTAGTTGACTTTGCTTTTTGAATGTTGTAAGATATAAAAGTCGTCAAAAACGAAAGTTAATTTTGTAAATTACTTGTAAAGATAACTTTAACAAAGTGTAAAATTAACTATTGAAAATTAAAATAATCGACATTATAATTAATTGAGTAAGTTATTGTCTGGTGACAATGGCAAGGAGGTCACACCTGTTCCCATGCCGAACACAGAAGTTAAGCTCCTTAGCGCCGATGGTAGTTGGATTTACGTTCCGCTAGAGTAGGACGTTGCCAGGCTTACACGTTGGAGAATTAGCTCAGCTGGGAGAGCATCTGCCTTACAAGCAGAGGGTCGGCGGTTCGAACCCGTCATTCTCCACCATTCTTAATTAATTAGCCGGCCTAGCTCAATTGGTAGAGCAACTGACTTGTAATCAGTAGGTTGGGGGTTCAAGTCCTCTGGCCGGCACCATCTTTGAGCCATTAGCTCAGTTGGTAGAGCATCTGACTTTTAATCAGAGGGTCAGAGGTTCGAATCCTCTATGGCTCATACGATTATTTTAATAGCCACATGCGGAAGTAGTTCAGTGGTAGAACACCACCTTGCCAAGGTGGGGGTCGCGGGTTCGAATCCCGTCTTCCGCTCCATTATATTGCCGGGGTGGCGGAACTGGCAGACGCACAGGACTTAAAATCCTGCGGTGAGAGATCACCGTACCGGTTCGATTCCGGTCCTCGGCACCATCTTAAATAAAGCGCCCGTAGCTCAACTGGATAGAGCGTTTGACTACGGATCAAGAGGTTATGGGTTCGACTCCTATCGGGCGCGCCATTTAAATTTTATTTCTTATTTAATTACATACGGGAAGTAGCTCAGCTTGGTAGAGCACTTGGTTTGGGACCAAGGGGTCGCAGGTTCGAATCCTGTCTTCCCGACTTCTTAAATAATTTGGGGGCTTAGCTCAGCTGGGAGAGCGCCTGCTTTGCACGCAGGAGGTCAGCGGTTCGATCCCGCTAGTCTCCACCATTTTATAATGATTAAATGAACATTGAAAACTGAA
>NZ_VUKI01000041.1:0-20559 GCF_008385775.1 Staphylococcus sp. GDX7P312P
ACCACGTTCCCTTAATATTTCGGATATATCACGATAACTCAATGCATATCTTAGATAGTAGCCAACGGCTACAGTGATAACATCCTTGTTAAATTGTTTATATCTGAAATAGTTCATACAGAAGACTCCTTTTTGTTAAAATTATACTATAAATTCAACTTTGCAACAGAACCTTTTATTGAAAAGTCGATTAACCGTTCGATTTCAATCGTACAAATCCCATTTTATCAACAATTGGCCGAGACGATTAGTGAACAACTGGATGAAACAGAACAAGGCCATTTTAAAACACATTTGTTGTTGAATTGCTTTTCAAATGAATTTTATTATTTTGCCAAAAATGATTTGAAATTGTCTAAAGAAGCCTATATTCAACAAGTCTTAGATGTGATATTAAAATAGTATAGTCAAAATATAAGTAACAATGAGAACTAAGAACACTTATTAAATGAATGTGTATGAACAATGGTTTTGCTAAGTTCCATTTTAAGGTTGGCCGTTTATGAAAAATCAATGAAACAAGGGGTTCTATAATGATGACAGTCGTTTAAATATTAGTGATTACAAGGTTTTACTAAGCGCATATCTACTATATAAGTTTAAACAAAGCCACGAAATAAGAAGAGTTTTCCAAATTAAACAGTTGCGAGTGGAAATCTCTTCTTTTGATTTTCAAAGGTATATTAATTATACTTATGTTGTGGATAAATTGTGACACCCCATAAAAATAACACCTCATGATTTTGTTAATTTTTAGATGTCATAATAAAGGTATTTACTAAAATTATTTCTGAAGGGTAGTGTAGAGATGAATATTAAAAATGTAGTTGTCGCTGGTGGCGGTGTATTAGGTAGCCAAATCGCTTTTCAGGCTGCGTATTCAGGTTTTAACGTTTCAATTTATGATGTGAATGAAAAAGGGCTTGAAGCGGCAAAAGACCGTTTAGAAAAATTAGTACCGCGTTATATTAAAGATTTAGATGCGCCAGAAGACAAATTAAAAGCAACCGTTAAAAGCATCCAAACTTCAACAAATTTAAAAGAAATTGTCGCAGATGCGGACTTAGTGATTGAAGCCATTCCTGAAAAATTATCAATAAAACAATCATTTTATAAAGAACTTGGAGAAGTTGCGCCAGAAAAAACAATTTTCGCAACAAACTCCTCAACATTATTACCAAGTGATTTTAAAGATGCGACAGGACGTACAGATCGTTTCTTAGCGTTACACTTTGCGAACGAAATTTGGTTAAATAATGTCGGCGAAATTATGGCGACTAAAGACACAGATCGTGCTGTATTTGATGAAGTTGTTGAATATGCAGGAGCAATGGGCTTACACCCAGTGCCAATTAAAAAAGAACATGCAGGTTACGTTCAAAACTCACTTCTTGTGCCATTCTTCCACGTGGCTGAAGAAATGTATGCGAATGAAGAAGAAACACCACAAGAAATTGATAAAATTTGGATGAACGCTATACGTATGAACGTGGGTCCATTCGGTGCGATTGACGTCGTTGGTTTAAATACAAATACTGCTATCGTACAAGCAGAATATGAAAAAGACGGCACACCTTGGAAAAAAGCGTACGTTGACAAAAATAACGTCAAAATCCAAAATGGTGAACTTGGTAAAGCAACAGGTAAAGGATTCTACACATATCCAAACCCTGAATATGAAACTTGGGACATTCCTGTAGGCGAAAAACCATCTGACGAACATTTACAACAAGCCGTCGCGAATGACAACAATGGCGTGTTATCTAAATTGTTATTGTCTTTATTCAAAGCCGCTGAAGATTTATACGTTAACGAAATTGCAGAATACAATGTCATTGATACAACTTGGCATATCAACTCACGTTCACCTATTGGACCATTCGAAATGATGGATGCGATAGGTATTGATAAAGTCATTGAAATTCATGAAAAATACGACAACAACATTGATCAAGACGTGATGAAATTTTTAGAATCACGTCGTGGCAAAACATTTTATTCTTAAAAATGTGTGAATCAAATTAAGCGCGCTCATCTTCAAATAGATGGGCGCGCTTTTTTATGGAACATTTATATAAAATGCGTTGATACGCTCATTCCGTCTCTTATTTGTTGTTAAAGTATTCCGTAATTTTATCTTTAATATCTTGTAATTTGCTGTTTACTTTATCGAGTTCACGTTGCATTTCATCACTATTGCCGTTTTGGCGTTCATTTTCCGCATTTTGTAAGTTGTCTGCGGTTTTGTTATAGTCATTGACAACTTTTTCGGCTTGTTGACTGTTTGCACTATTTTTTAAATTCGCGATTTCTTGTTTGAGCGCATCGATTTTACTTTGGGTATCAGATTGGTTATTTTCAATACTTTTTTTCGCTTCTTCAACTTGTTATTGGAGTTGATCATTTTTTGTTGGACCACTTGGGAATCGTTTGGATTCGTTTGTTCCGACTGTGGTTCAGTGTTAGACGTTTGTTACGAATCGTTGGCCCCCGTACAAGCTTTGACGATGAAAGCGACAAGCGCGATGGCCACGATAAAGAGGAGGACCATTAACCATTTGTTTTTACGCTTAGAAGATTCAATTTCTTGTTGTTGATATTGTTCGCGGCGATAGTCTCTTTCATTGTAATCATTAGTGCGACGCTGAGGACGGATGAGAATACCACCGAAGACCTCATGTTGTTGATGATCGGTTAACGTATTAATATTTAAATCGGTATTCAATTGATTAAATTTGTCGTAAGCAATAATCGTTCCATCATCTAAAATCTTTTCAATTCTTGGATAATCCCGATTGCGACCTTGACGTTTCACAGTAATTCCTCCTCTTTGACTCGGTTGATATGCATCTCACTTTGATAAAAAAATAATGTAATAACAACGTATTTTAGTTTATATTTATCCTACCATATAACCCTTTTGGATACCAAATGGGGTGGGATATAAAAATGTTATTTGTTTGATTGTTCCATAAAGCCTCACTTTTCTAGGCGCCTCACCTCTGCGTGAAGACGTTACGAATGAAATGAGTTACGTATTCAGTACACCTATGAAAATGGGTGAATAGGTGATCCATAGTTTAAGATTGAGATAAACTCAATCTTAAAATGGATTTTCGGTTTCGGCTAGATGCCTCTGAAGTCTCGGCTTAGGAACCAATCAAATTTGCTATATTAAATCACACCTCAAAGCTATAAAATCTGTCTCATTTATACTGATTTAAGTTGTATTAAAATAGCCATCAAAACTTATCCTGTTGATAAATTTTGACGGCTTTCTAAATTATAGGCGACCGTAGTATCCTATCCTTAGCACATTATTTGTCATGTTCATGTTGTTTTTTCAGTTCATCAATAATCAGTTTGCTTAATGCTTTTTGTCCCGCATATTCTAAGTGAACACCGTCATACGCAAAGTATTCAGGATGCCCCCCAGAAGCTTTATGCCAATCAATCAGATGCACATTTTTATGTTTATCAGCGGCTTTTTTCAAGCTATCATTGACGTTTTATTCATAATCACGAGGCACACGAACATTCACGAAATAAATGTTGGCATCGCCTAAATCGTCAATAATTTGATTCACTTGGTCTTCGGTAAAGGCTCCGTTTGTACCTAACTGCATCACCACATCTTTTTTCGGTTGCGCAAAGCTTTGATATTGCGAAGTGATGAGGGCGTTGGCTTCGGATAATTGGCGACCCACTTTACCATCAATTGTGGCATTTAGCACTTCTTTTTGGAAAACATTACCGATATCTACCATGACCGAATCCCCGATTAACAGTGGCGAAAGTTGCTTGGCGTCCACTTTAGAAGATTCTGCTGTAGTGGTCGGTTCTGCTTTAGGTTTTTTCGCCGTTTGATTTTGGAATTCCGTTTGTTTTTGATCACTATGTGCTTTGCCTAAAGCATCAAACTGCCCACTCAAAAAAAGGAGCGGAGGAATCGCCAAAATTACGACGAGCGCTAAGCGTCCAAAGTGCTGAACGTGCGTCGGTTTGAATGAAAACGCACGAAATCCTTTTTTACGGATGGGATTTTCAATGAAGCGATACGATAATTCGGCAAACAGAAACATTAGCACAATATCAATGACATACACATAACTTGGAATTTGTCCTGCGACAAAATGGCGATGTAAAAGGACAATGACCGGATAATGCCATAAATATAAGCTATATGAGCGTTTACCGATAGTGACGAATAGCGGATTACCCATGAATTTTGCGAAGAATCCAGAAGGGTGAACCACACTAGCAATCGTAAACAACGTTACAAACGAGATTAAATAAAAACCACCATGATAAATCCATTTGTCATGTTCACTCACATTGAAAATAAAATAAGCGACAAGTGCGAAACTCAAAACGCCAATCACGTCGACAAACATCGGAAGCGTATGACAAATAAAACTAAAAAATAAGTTATGACAATAAGGTTAATATTACCTCATGGTTCTGATCTTAAACTTATCTCTAAGTCATTTTGAGCTACTTATCTATCAATTCATATATTCGATAATAATATCTGTGACATCACTTGTTATTTCATGAGGTGATTTTACGATATCACCTTCTTTAGAAAAATATATTTCAGTAGGCACTGACGTGTATAGAACAATTTGAGTATAAAAAACTAAAAAACCGCATCATTAACCGATACGCAGAAGCTTATCACAAATAAAACTAAAAATTAGATTTTGAACAACTTATTTTAAAATAAAAGCCAAAAATAAAGGTGGATTATAATTATAAATTTGTAATTTAATTGGGAGGATTTTAATAGTGATTAATATAAATTTCAATGATTGGGAAAATGTATGTAAATCATTCTTTAATTTAAATGGGTCAAAACTAGAAAGTTACATTCAGTGGTACCCATTTTCGAAGTTAACAGAAAATAGTAAGAATATAATATCAAGTGAAAAATTTTTTGAAAATTTTATTAAAAATGGAGCTATTTTTAAGGAATATAACACTTTTAATTTTCCATCTCACTACTCTCAAAAGACAAGTGCTTCTTTTAGAAATATGTCTCTTGTTTCTCCGTTTGTATATCTTTACATAGAAGCAATAGGTTATCATATCAATCAAGAATACACTCGTAAGTCGAAAAATGTTCGGTGTTATTATTCAGGTGATTTAAATGAAAATCAATTTTCTTATAAGAATAGTTATGATAAATTTTTTGCAGATATAAACGCACTTTCAAGTGTATATGATAATTTTTATAAATTTGATATTAGCAATTTTTTTGATGCTATTGATATGAACTTATTATTTAAATTAATAAACGAACGAGAAGAAGTACTTGATACACGTAGTAGTTTGATTTATAAAAGATTATTACAACAAATCGGTGGGAACAAATTTCCTACTGTAGAAAATAGTGCAAGTTTATCTTATTTAGCAACTTATATATATTTGGATAAGGTTGATTATGAATTAGAGACAGTATTACAGAATGAACCTCAAATAGAAAGTTTCCAAATTATTCGTTATGTAGATGATTTGTATATATTTTTTAATACTATGGAAGATGAATTAAATTTAGTATCATCAAGGATTAAAAATGCAGTAATTGATGCATATAGAAAAGTTAAACTAAATTTAAATGAAAATAAAACAAAACTAGGAAAATCTAACGAAGTAAATGAGACATTGAATGCTGCATTGTATAATCATTACGTTAATAAAAAAGAAATTGACATTGCTTATTTCTATGATAAATATAATATAGGTTATTTTTTAGATGATTTATATAACTTAGCGTATTCTCACAACCATGAAAATTTTAAAAAAATATTAGATAAATATTTTACTAAAGAAGGTATTACATACTCTTCAGATGAAGTACTTAGATATTTAGCATATTATGAAGATGAGTTATTTCAAGATGAAGCAATTATTTGTAAAATAAAACGACTTATTTTAACTGATTACAATTTTATAAATTATAATATCAATATATTTTTAAGAATTATATTAAAGACGAATAATGGTGATTTAATCAAATTTTTATTAAATGAGTTATTTAATAAGGAAAAATTTAATTCTTTTGATGTATCAATAAGTATTAATTACTTATTGTTGAGAAATTTTCAACATAATGACTTAATGAGTAAAGTTAAAGATGTAGATTCAGAAATTATTGATTACATTGATAGATATTGTAAACAGGATTTTTTAAAAGAGCTAGATAAAGAATATAACTATATTTTAAACTTAAATTTAAAGAATGCATTTTCAGATAATAGTTCAAAAGTATGGTATCTTTACTTTTTATATAAATTTCATGACAAAAATGGTGATACACTAGAAGCATTTGCTTATTATAAAACTTATTTTGATAGAATAGTTTCATTACTAATGTGCTATAAAGGTATTTCATATACTAAAAGAAAGTTACCAGATTATCATAGACATTATAAAGTAAATAATGTAAAAAAGGATTTTGAAGAACTAAATCCAAATTATTATAAAAAACAAAACATTGATAATTTTTTGAGTGAATTATATAGATTACGCCAATACAATCCAATCAATCATTCTTCGGCTGAAATAATTGAAGACCAAATGTTGAAAGAATCCCAAATAATTAATTTAATAAGGCAATCGGAAACTTTACTAATTAATAGCTTTTGATATTAATTTTAATGAATCGAAGAGGTGAATAGGTTGAGTAAATCTAATTTCAAAGAAAGAATTCAAAAAACATATACAAAGAAAGATCTCGAGAAAGCTTTAGGTCTTAAAAACAAAGCTCAATTGCAGAAAAGAATTGATAAATTAGTTGATATTTATAAGGTTGATATGAAGAAATTTCAAAAAAATTCTGGTGAAAGTGAAAGAGCTGCTTATAGTTTCAATGGTATTGCTTTTGATATATTATGTGTCTTATTAAATAATATGACAGATGATAACATACCAAAAGCAATTACGGATGAAGATGTAAGGCTGAGAAAAGATGCGATAGAAAATATTGATATTACCCAATATGCGAATTTTATTAAAAATGTTAAGAATGACATAGATAAAATTGAATTTAAACCATTAAAGTTACATATACATGCACAAAAAGCATACCAAGATGTAAAAAAGGTGTTTGATTCAGGCAGTAAAATAAACGATAAGTTACAATTAGCTTCTGAAGTAATGAGTCAATTACCAATAGATAAACAAGTGGAATTAAGTGATAAAATTGCATTTGCTATACATGAAGCTGTTTACTCAACATTTTCAGAAAGTAAATATAATGAACGAATTAATGAACATACTCAAACGAGTGAAAAGTCAAGTCAGCATGATTTTCGATATAATTATTTTGTAAATCAATTAACAGATAATGTAGTAACAGAAGATATAAATGATGAAAAAGCATTCATATATGATAGAGATGAACAATTAGATTGGTTATTAGTTAAGATACTAAATAAAGTTCAACGAGCTGCAGATGGATGGGGAATGAGAAATGCTAAACCTCATCACAGAACACAAACATTTAGAGATATGGAGCACTATTTCCTTAGAGATGTATCGAAAATGATAGATAAAGAGCTTAACAAAAAGGAAAACTTAAATAAGCAATCTAAAAAATATGACTTCGATAATAAGATAAAGATCATTAATGACAATATTGAGTTTTTTAATGAAGATGAACAAATTAGAAAGCATTTACTAGAGTTACGTAAACGATTAGACTTTCATTCTGCAGCAGTATTAAATCAGAAAAGTCATTCATACATAGACAATGAAATGTTCCAATATTTTATGGATGATATGCAACAAGTTGTAACATTGATAGACCGATACATTAATAAGACTGAACATTATAATGATATGAAAAATGGCTATATTAATGAATATAAATCATTTTATAATGCTTATAATAATGAAATTGAAGTGACTAAGACGCACGAAAATAACATCCCAATGGCAATGTTAATGAAGCAATTTAAGAATCAACTGTTAAAAAGAAGGAATAACCGAAAAAGCTCTAATTGAAGTTAAGTAGAAAATTAATAAATAATTGGTAAGCTCAATCCCTCATATAAAGGGATTGAGCTTATTTGCTTGGTGGGAATTTTTTTGAATTTTTTTGCCACTTCATCAACGACCTCTATTTAGTATTAAGATTGTCTTGTCAAAACGTTTTGAACAAATTTTAAGTTGAAAGTGAGCGCGCCACTTTCAACCATAAAGGAGAAGATTTACATGGAGACAAGAGACAAACTGATGTCGTTGACTCAGAGTAACAAAATACAGCAATGGTTAATGGACAAATCATCTAACCAAGATGACGTTCAACAATTACAACAACAATTCAGCCAGCAGTTAGATCAAAAATATAATGCACTTTTAGCTGGTGAACAAGCTAAATTAGACCAATACGTGGGAGTACATCAAGGGTTGGAAGCATTAAAGGAAGAGATTGAATCAGAACCTATTACGCTTAATATCGATAAATTACCGGATATCAAAGCAACAATGCTTGAAAGAGCCAAGAATGATGAACATTCTGATAAGATCGAAAAGCTATTTGAAAGGTTAGAACAGGCATTAAGTGGTACGAATCGATTATATACGCAATTATCGTTGATTGGTACACGAACACATCGAATTACAACTAAAAATTTTAATCTTCAAGGCTTACCTAAAGCAGTTCAACATACGATTTTACCTTCAAAATTTAAGAAGGTGTATACAATCGATTTCAACTCATTTGAACCTTCGGTTGTTGCGTACATGACTCAAGATTCAAAACTGATTGACTTTTTAAATCAGAAAGACGGACTGTATGACGCATTGCTAAGTGAATTAGGCTTATCAGATGAGCTACGAGTATTTGTTAAACGTGCATTTATTGGTTCGTTTCTATTTGGCGGCAACTTCGATAGCCCTAAATTCAAGTTGAAACATTATGTAAGTGAAGTGCAATGGTTGGATGCGGTCAGCCAATTTACAAAAGTCATTGAACTTAAGAAGCACCTCGAAAAGAGTAATTCCATGCCTATGCCGTATGGTATTGAGCATGATATGAGCGCATTTCAAGGTAGCAGTATTATGGCAATCTACGTACAAACGGTAGCGAGTTATATTTTCAAGCACATTCTATTGGAAGTGTACAAAGCACAGTGCGAACAAAAAACGTTCAAGATTATAGTACCGATACACGATGCGATTATGATTGAATGTGAAGATGAAGAAATTGCACAAAATGTGGGTCAGTTAATGAAAGATACGGCTAACCAGTTGTTCAATGGTGAATTTGCACATGTGAGAGTGGAAGAAATAGGAGGCGTAGACCATGAATAATGATAGAGGACAAAGCTTACACATTCCAAGTATTACACCACTTAAAGAAAATAATATATATGTAGCTACGTTACATTCTGTGAGCCAAACAGATTTCTCAGGTGAAGTAAAACACCAATTCACGTATGAAATTGAAGTGAACAATCAGATTGTATACGTGAATCGTAATATTTCAACACATGCGACAGCTAAACAGGTGTCAATAAATGATTGGCTAAAGAATCATAGCAACTATAGCGTGGGTCACAAAACATATGAACCTTACATTGACCGAAAGCATTTAATCTTTATTGGTCAATATAATGGTAATTATTATGTACACGATGTAGCACCATTAAATGAAATTGGAGGCATATTATAATGAAACATATATTCGAAATGTTAACAACAATAATAAGTGTGGCTAAGGAGGCAGTCGACCGTCAAGGTCTGATTGCTATCCTAACCATGAGTATTGGCAATGATGATGAAATAGAAGAAACGGTACAAGGTGAAACAGTGTATAACGAACTTATCGATCAGTTACGACTTAATATCCCAAAAGATACGGATTATCGACCTAACATCTATAGCTATTTCGGTATTAAGAAGAAACCAAGTGACACAATATTAATAGACATGATGATAAAAGTTTTTCATATCAAACGCTTCAATTCGGAACTGTATATATTCAAAATTAACGGTTGGCAAAAGCTAAGTGAAGACGAGTTAAAAGGATTTGTATCAAAAATGATACAAGTACTGTTAATCGGTTATACGCCTACGCAAAGTGCACTGAATAATGTGGTTGAAGGTCTACAAAAATCAACAGATGTAGAAGAACTTGTCGAGAACGAGCACTATATTGGTTGTGGTGAAAATATGTTCGGTCTTAATACATTCAAAGTCGTTAAAAATTCAATCGACATTTTTCCAAAAACGCGATTAAATTTAGCGTTAGATAAAAATGATGAGATTACTGACCAGATACCCAAACATTTCAATCAATATATGTTAGAACTTGCGAATTATGACGATGATTTACAATACTTTCTTTTTCAACATACAGCAGTGTTATTGACGGCTGATACTAAATACCGTCGAGGCCTCATATTATATGGTGGAGCTAAGAATGGGAAATCTGTATATATTGAACTAGTTAAATCATTTTTCTATAGCAAAGATATTGTATCTAAGCCACTTAATGAGCTTGAAGGTCGCTTTGACAAAGAAAGTTTAATTGACAAAAGTCTAATGGCAAGTCATGAAATAGGGCAATCTAGGATTCAAGAACAGATTGTAAATGACTTCAAAAAGTTATTATCTGTAGAATCAATGCATGTTGATCGTAAAGGAAAAACTCAAGTGGAAGTCACTTTGGATTTGAAACTTATTTTTAGTACAAATGCGGTACTTAATTTTCCTCCTGAACATGCGAAAGCTTTGGAGCGTCGAATTAATATTATTCCATGTGAGTATTATGTTGAAAAAGCGGACATTTCATTGATTGATAAGCTCCAGAGTGAGAAGAAAGAAATCTTTCTTTACTTGATGTATGTGTATCAACAGATTGAAAAAGCAGATATCGAGTACCTTGAAAATAGTCGTGTCACTGAAATTACTCACGATTGGTTAAATTTTGGATATGAATTTGTTTCTAGCAGGTCCGCAAGTATTGCAAATCAGAAAGAGTGTATTAATTTACTCAGAAAACTTATAGAAATCAAACCAGGATCACGAATCAAAGTATCCGAGTTAAATAAAGTTATTAATGAAGAAATAAAGGTGAGTTCTCAGGTTATTAAACAGTTAATTCAAGCAAACTTTGATACTCAAACCAAACTATACAATGGCTACGATTATTGGATTGATTTAGGTTGGAAAGAAGCCGATAAAAAAGAGATTCATGATATTTCGAAAAAAAATAATATTATTTCATTAGATAAAAATGAAAATATAACAGACGATGAGGCATTAGATGAAGAGAATTTGGACTTTGATTGGGAGGACTTTGACGATGAATAATGAACAAATTGAAGCATTTGTAGAAGTGCTTGTGCCTATCATAGAAGAACGTATCAATAAAGGTAAGTAATCTAATTACGTACTACAGGCAACTGCCTGTAGTACTCATATGATTAAGTGGGAAAAGTGATAAAAATGAAACGAAATTATAAATATATATTATCCATATGATGTTACAAGACCGATGGTCTGTAGCAATAATCTAATAAAAGGAGTGGTATGACATGAAGGGTAAAATTGCACTTTATTCACGTGTTAGTACGTCAGAGCAGTCGGAGCATGGGTACTCAATCCATGAGCAAGAACAAGTACTCATCAAAGAGGTTGTGAAAAACTATCCAGGTTATGACTATGAAACTTATATCGATTCTGGTATATCAGGTAAAAATATTGAAGGTCGACCAGCAATGAAACGTCTATTACAAGATGTTAAAGATAATAAAATCGAAATGGTATTAAGTTGGAAATTGAATCGTATTTCTCGCTCAATGAGAGACGTATTTAATATTATTCATGAATTCAAAGAGCATGGCGTAGGTTATAAATCGATTTCTGAGAATATTGATACATCCAATGCTTCTGGAGAAGTACTCGTTACAATGTTTGGGTTAATCGGATCAATCGAACGTTCAACACTGATCAGTAATGTCAAGATGTCGATGAATGCTAAGGCGCGTAGTGGAGAGGCAATCACAGGTCGAGTTTTAGGCTACAAATTATCAATTAATCCACTTACACAGAAAAACGATTTAGTCATAGAAGAAAATGAAGCTAACATTGTTCGAGAAATATTCGATTTGTACTTAAATCATAATAAAGGACTTAAGGCAATTACAACAGTACTGAACAAAAAAGGATATCGCACCATTAATCAAAAGCCATTTTCAGTGTTCGGCGTGAAATATATTTTGAATAATCCAGTCTATAAAGGTTTTGTTAGATTCAATAACCATCAAAACTGGGCAGTTCAGCGAAGAGGTGGTAAAAGTGAGGAAAATGATGTGATATTGGTCAAAGGAAAACATGAAGCCATTATAAGTGAAGAAGTATTTGATCAAGTTCATGAGAAATTAGCATCTAAAAGTTTTAAACCAGGCAGACCTATTGGCGGAGATTTTTACCTTCGTAGCCTTATTAAATGTCCAGAATGCGGTAATAATATGGTATGTCGACGGACTTATTATAAAACCAAAAAGTCAAAAGAACGAACAATCAAGCGTTATTACATTTGTTCATTATTTAACCGTTCTGGGAGTTCTGCTTGTCATAGTAATGCGATTAATGCTGAAGTCGTCGAGCGTGTAATTAATGTTCATTTGAATCGTATTCTGTCCCAACCAGATATTATCAAGCAGATTGCGTCAAATGTGATAGAAGAACTGAAACAAAAGCATAGTAACCAAACAGGAATTAAATATGACATTGATAGTTTAGAAAAACAAAAAGCTAAGCTTAAAACACAACAAGAACGATTGTTAGAATTGTTCTTAGATGATGAAATGGACAGCGAAATGTTAAAAGCAAAACAAAGTCAGATGAATGGACAAATAGAGATGCTAGATAAGCAAATTAAAGAAGCACAACAAGCTACGGAATCACAAGCTGAAGTACCAAATTATGATAAACTTAAGAGCCGCTTAACCATGATGATTAGCCGATTTAGTGTCTATTTAAAAGAAGCTACACCAGAAGCAAAAAATCAACTTATGAAGATGTTGATTGATTCTATTGAAATTACTACAGATAAACAAGTGAAACTTGTAAGGTATAAAATTGACGAAAGTCTTATCCCTCAATCTTTGAAAAAAGATTGGGGGCCTTTTTTTATGCCCAAATTCCAATTCGAAATAGACGGTCGAAACGATTATTTTATCGACCAAATTACCACTTTTACCACTTAGCTTTTAGTGACAAAAGTGAGAGAAATGAAATAAAAATCAAATATATATTATCTAAATGATGTAACACATGCATACATCAATCAAACACATTAGGAGGTCATAACAATGACATTAGAACTACAACTCAAACACTATATAACCAATTTATTCAACCTACCAAAGAATGAAAAGTGGGAATGTGAATCTATCGAGGAAATCGCTGATGATATCCTACCTGACCAATATGTAAGGCTTGGGCCACTAAGTAATAAAATACTTCAAACCTATACCTACTACTCTGATACACTTCACGAAAGTAATATCTACCCATTCATTCTCTACTATCAGAAACAGCTCATAGCCATCGGCTATATCGATGAAAATCACGATATGGATTTCTTATATCTACACAACACCATCATGCCCCTTTTGGATCAACGATACTTACTAACAGGAGGACAATAATATGCATAAATATATCAAAATCACACAACTAGCAATCACTATCCTAAGCGAAATCATTACATGGATGAAAGAATCAGAACGAAAGGAGATATCTTATGAATAGATATATCACCCGTGGTATCGCCAACAACTTACCTATCACATTACAACATCAATTATGGGAACTCGTATCTGAGCGAGAACAAAAACAATCAAAAGGCAAGGAATCATTGGATTATTTTCATATATTCCAATTAAATATGCACAATAACCAACTATATATCAAACACAAACAAGAACGTCCTGAGTACGTCAAAACTCATAAAGCGAATTATTCAAAAGCTATCAATATGAATAAGGTCTACATTATCCGAGAAGATGATGTAGACCTTTCTTATTACGTCATGTTACTACCCGAAGAATACTAATTAAGGAGAAAAAACATATGAAAACAATCAAAAGCACATTACAAACTGAAGCCATATTCAGTGATGACCAACAACATCGTTATCTACTTAAGAAAACATGGGACAGTGAAAAACAAACAATCACAATCATCACAATGTATCCGCATTATGATGGCATTCTCAATATTGACCTAACCACACAACTCATTATGAACAAAGTTTCAGAAATGGATGCATTTGGCTCAATCAATTTTGTGAATCTATACTCTAATATTACAACCCCTATCAATCTCAAACATTTAGAAAATGCCTATGATAATCATACAGGCATTCAGATTATGAAGGCAGTGAAAGAATCAGATGAAGTGATATTAGCATGGGGTGCTTACGCTAAAAAACCCGTTGTTGAAACGCGTGTCAATGAAGTATTAGAAATGTTGAAACCACATAAGAAGAAAGTAAAACAACTCGTGAACCCCGTAACCAAAGAAATCATGCATCCCCTTAATCCGAAAGCGAGACAGAAATGGACTTTGAAAGTATAACCTATATATGGAGGTAAACGATGAAGGAAATCAATATTGTTTCACTACAAATGATAAAATCAGATAGATTAAGTTACCTAAAAAATCGTATTTCAAACCCTGAGGATGCGGCAGAAATCTTGCGTTCATTCATTGGAAACAGTGACCGAGAACATCTCATTCTCATATGTATGAATAGTAAAAATAAACCTACACACATTCAAACACTATCGATAGGTTCTATTAACCAAACAGTGATTCACCCTAGAGAAATATTCAAAACAGCGATACTCAGTAACGCAAATAGTATTATGATTGGTCATAATCATCCAAGTGGCGATGTAACGCCATCTCCTGAAGATATCAATGTAACCGAACGGTTAATGCTCATCAGTGAAATGATGGGCATTTTATTTTATGACCATATTATTTCTCAGATAGTAACACCTATTCCATTAGACAACATGATTTAAAGATAGAGGTATAGCCGTATTTTGTCACTATCGCTATTTTGTCACTTTCCAATATTTATAAAATCCCTTGATATCAATGTTTTTATCTGAAAAATATTTTTCTCAACTTTTATTAAGTAAGCAAAGTATTGACTTATTGTGACAAACCAATTTTGTAATATATAACTTAAAGGAGGTGACATATTGGATCGTGCATTTCGAATATTAACAATATACAATCGGTTACTACAAAATAAATCCGTCAACAAGCAATCACTTACATTAGAACTTGAAACAAGTCCTCGAACGATACAAAGAGATATCGATGATATAAGAAACTTCTTATATGAAAGTAAATCATGGATAAGTGCACCTAAAGAAATTACGTACGATTATAAATCAGAAAGTTATAAGCTTGAACAAAATAAAAGTGAAAATATGTATTTTATGTATGATATTTTGACTGCTTTATACCTGACTACACCAAAATTAAGCCATTACTTTTATCAATATCTTAAATTGTTAATCGTCAAACATCATTCAGGTCATCGAACTGCATTATTAAAATATCTTAATCGCTTTGAAATAGATAAAAATCAAGCAAGTATTTCGTCATCATCATTAGCTGTTCAAGCAATGAATGAAAATAAATATCTTCACTACAATCAAAAACTATTATTACCTTTATCGATATACTATCAAATGCATGCTTTTCACTTAGTATATCGAATGGACGATGAAATTTATATCGATGATATTAATCAAATAAATCTGAGTTTGTCTGAAAAATCTGTAGATACACATGAAAAATTAAAGTTACAAACCTATATCACGTTTGAAATTTCTAAAGATGTGTGGTTAAAAATGCATCGATATTATCAAATTCATGTAATAGAAAAATATGATACGCATTATCTTATTGTCACTTTTAAGATGACAAGGCTTGAAGCTATTCAACTCTGTTTTATGTATCGATCCAATATACGTATCATTTCACCCCCTGATTTGAGAGAAAAAGTGATTGATGAACTGCTTTTATTACAATCAACGTACCTGAAACAACAAATTCAAATAACTAAACTTCAGCAAAAGGAATGGAACAATCATGCTAAATATTAAAAATAAAAAATTAATAGCTATCGTTATCATCTTATTATTTATTTGCTTGCTTTTCTTCATTTTTAAAAATAACACTACTAAATTAAATAAAGATGAAAGCATAGAAATGAGTGGATATAAAATTTCATATAATGACTATCCGACCGAATACAAAAATAAGGTTCGTGTTCATATGCGCATTGAAAATTTAAAAAATAAAGATAATCCACTTAAGCCAAATGAAACATTCAAACTAATTACTGATGGCAAAGAAGCTAACATGGTGGAGTTTGCGAATGATAAAAGATACATCGAAAGCACATCCTTTAGTCCAAGAATGACAGTATCATTAGATATTATTTATAAGATAAAAGGTAATCCTAAGTCCTATAAATTACAGATTCGTGACAAGAAACTTCTAAAAGACAAAGTATATGAATACGACATTACCCCCGATATTAGTAAGGTTAATTAAATTATTAGGAGAGATGAAATGAGTAATTATAAAGAAAAACTAAATAAAAAATTAAAAGATTTTCAAAAGTATATTAAAGATAATGATATGAAAGATGCCTCTCGAAGTAAATTAAAGCAATTCTTCTATGGTATTAAAAGTGGTAAAAGATTACCAACCATGATTGCTTCCTTTCTACTTATGTTAATCCTTTGGGTACCTATAATGTATGGAAGTATGACACTAAGTATTTTTACAGGTCAAGATGGCATGTCTAATAAAGAGCTTAATGGCTTACAAGATAGACTAGATGACAGATATGAAAAAATGTTTGGAGAGTGATTAAAATGACATTAGCAAAAGGTATTATATTAATATTATTACAATTATTTTGTGTGTTTTTAGTTATACAGGTTGGCTTAGCATCCGGTGGATTTTCATTTATAACAATCTTAATTTTAGCATTTCTATTATTTTCAATTATATACTTAGCATTTCTACATCCGTTTTGGAATAAAAGATAATCAATTAGAGACGTGTTCTTTTAGAATGCGTCTTTATATTAAAGAATAAATTTATAAATGGTTTGCGTAATATATTTGTATAATAATTTAAAGTGAAATTATTAAGAATGGAAATATTAAGTTAAAAATTTTTTTAGCAAGTTCGGGTGATATTATAACTAATGGGAGCGAAGGGTCTGGTATGTCTTAGAAAATACTTGCACACACAAGAATACAAGAAACTGAATTGTTACTGCAAACCACTAATATCATACCTTTTTTAACCGTAAAACAACAATTTAAATTACTAAAGAAACAAAAGAAAATTGTACTAAGTGAAGATGAGTATAATCAACTCATGTTACAGCTTAATCTGGAATCACTTAAAAACAAGCTTCTAAGTGAGATTTCTGGAGGATAAAAGCAACGTGTTGCAATTGCCAAAGTTTTATATACGTAAGCTTCAATTATTTTAGCAAATGATCTTGCAACGGATAACTTTATTGTGTAAAATTAAATTGCATCAATATTCGAAGGGGAGATAAATTTGAAAAATAAGCAAGGTTTTTTATCAAATAAATTAAATAAATACGCAATAAGGAAATTTACAGTTGGGACAGCGTCACTATTAATAGGCGCAACACTAGTTTTTGGAGTGGGAAGCGAAGCAAAAGCTGATGAATTAGACAAAATTTCATCAAAAGATAGTACAAGCAATTCTGATAAAGGCGAAGCTTTAGATGTTGAAGATATTAAGCCAGTTGATGATTCACAACAAACAGCTAAACAAGAAGAATCAACAGCAACGTCAGAAACAGCAGATACTGACGCAACAACACAAGACACTGCTCAACAATCTAAAGAAAACACAAAAGAAAATAACAAAGAAGACATTAATGCGACTTCACAAGATAGTGAAGATACAACACAAGCACAAGATAATGCAAAAGAACAAACTTCATCAAATGATTCTGATGATAAAGAACAATCAGATCAAAAAGCAAACACTAAAAACACAACAGAAACAGACACTACGCAAGATGAAAATACTCCTTTAAGTGAACAACAGAAAGATTCAACTCCTGAAAAAGAAACTACTACGAATGATACTCACACAGATAACACTAATGAAACAGACACTAAAGAAGATACTAAAGCAAACACAAACAATGATGAAAATAAAAATGACAGTGAAAAAAGTAATACAACTTCAGATAGTAATGACAAAGCTTCAACAACTGAAGATAATAAAAAAACGACAACTACTAACACTTCAGATAGTTTAGTTAAAAATATCGAAAGTAATGATGTGACTGACAATAAAGTTGATACAAATTCTAATACTTCAAAAGCTGAAGACACAACACAAGAAAATAAAAGTGAATCAGTTGATGAGTCACAATTGACGAAACGTTTAGCAGCTTCAACAGATAAAGAAACAGAAGTAAAAGATTTCTTAACAGATCAACTTTCTGCAAAAGATGCTGATGCTATTATGGAAAATGCAGACGTGGATTATAGCAAAGATTCTGTTGAAGATATTAATTTAGAAATTTTAAAAGCGTCTTTAATTCAATTAGCTAACAAACAAAAAGCTGCAGAACCTTTAGCTACAGCGCCAAGAACAATGTTACGTGCTATGGCAACACCGACAGCATTTAGAGCAGCAGTAACACAAAGTGAAAAAGTAGAAAAATCTTTAGGTTATTTAGACAACTATACATTTGCGTCATTAATATTTGCTCCAGGCGCATTAACAGGTTCTACATTAGATGAAAACGTCATACCTTTCGACATTCATAGTTATATGTCAGGATCAAACTCAGGTAGTAGATACAAAATTGATTTAAAATTAGACCCATTAATCGCTGATCACGTAACTAAAATATCCGTAAATCCAGCAGGTCGTTCAACGCCTGTAGTGTTCACAAGATTAAATGATGATGACGGTAATCCTTCTAACATATGGGAAATTAATTTTATTAGAGCTAACGGTGGCTTATTTGGAGGAACAGAAATATTATCACAATATTCTGCAACAAACGGTAAGATTGAATTAGATGATACATTATCAAATATTCTTAAAGATGCTGGAGATTTAAGTAATAACAAATTAAACTATCAAATTTATGTTCGTGATTCTAAAGAAAATAAAATTGTAAAAACATCTGAAAGTAGCGGTTACTTTTTAAGTTCTGCAGATAGTGATTTAATTCAATATGAAAATAATATCTCTCCTGAAAATAAAAGTGACTTCAAAGCAAGTAGTGGTACTGCTGTTTATGATGATGCACCAGGTGAGTATGGCGCATTTATTATTGACCAACAAATTATGAAAAATGGTATTTTCACATACAGCAAAACTAAAAACAAGCAATGGTCATATAACTATCAAATCGATAAAGATTTATTACCATATATTGATAGCGTTGAATTAGATACTTATGATTATCAAGGACTAGGTGGTTTTGATAAAACTTACAATGCTTCAAATAAAGTAGCTGATTTACAAATTGATAGTAATGGTAATGGCAAAATTACTAGCGACAATTTAAATAAATTAATTGAATTTAATAATTCACTTCCAGAAACTGTTGGGATTAGAATTGTTGTTAAGTTAAATCAGAGCGTAAATAATATTTTAACTAAAAATGCTGAATATGATTCAAATGGCAACTTAATTCGTGAAACGACTAAGCAAAAAGAAGATTTTACATTTGCTGGCTTTTTAACTGATAGTAATAATTTATTAATTAATAATACTTTAGGTACATCAACACTTGCGCTTCAAGACTATGATAAAGATGGCCTTTTAGATAAATATGAAAGACAAGTATCGTTATCAGACCCTGAAAATGAAGATACTGATGGTGATGGTAAGAATGATGGTGACGAAATAATTAATTATAAAACATCACCATTAGTAGGAATTCCTAATGCAGCTGATATTACTACAGATGATACTGTAGTGACAGGTTCAGTTCCGTTAAAAGATGGTGCAGCTACACAAACTGCAAAAGTAATTAATTCAAACGGTGATGTAATCGGTACTTCAACTGTAAACGCAGATGGCACATTCTCAGTAACAATTCCTAAATCAGCTGAAGGCACATATACAATTGCCATTGATTCACCAAATTACGATAATGATGAGGTAAATACATTTGATATTGTTGATGTTTCTAAAGTACCAACACCAACTATAAATCCTGTGGATGATAATGATACAGAAGTTGTTGTTAATGGAACAGCAAATGCAACAATAACAGTAAAAGATCAAGATGATAACGTCATTGGAACTGTGACAATTCCTGCAGATGGAAGTTCAGCTTCTATCAAATTAGATCAACCTTTAAAAGCTGGAACTGTATTAACTTCTACGGCAAGTAAAAATGGTAAAACTAGCGATGTTTCAGACCAAGTAATCGTTACTGATGATACAGCACCTGAGGCACCAACGGTGAACGATGTGACA
>NZ_VUKI01000042.1:0-717 GCF_008385775.1 Staphylococcus sp. GDX7P312P
GATTGCAGTATTGACTTCTTTGGTTTGATTTCCAATCGCTTTCACTGTTGGCGCTGTTGTGTCTTCCACTGTAATCGTGAAGCTTGTTGTTGTTTCGTTGCCATCGGCATCTGTTGTTGTCACTGGGATTGGGTAACTGCCCACTTTGCTTGGTGTACCGCTAATTGTATTAGTGTCTGGATTAAACGTTACACCTGCTGGTAAACCACTTACTTTATTCGTTACGGCTTGGCCACTGTTATCTGTCGCATCAATCTTAATTGAATTAATCGCAGTGTTAACTTCTTTGGTTTGTCCCGCAATTGGTGACACTGTTGGTGCCGTTGTATCTTGGACCGTAATCGTAAAGCTTGTTGTTGTTTCATTGCCATCGGCATCTGTTGTTGTCACCGTAATTGGATAACTTCCCACTTTGCTTGGTGTACCGCTAATTGTATTAGTGTCCGGATTAAACGTTACTCCTGCTGGCAAGCCACTTACTTTATTTGTTACGGCTTGACCACTGTTATCTGTCGCATCTATTTTGATTGAATCTATCGCAGTATTGACTTCTTTAGTTTGATTTCCAATCGCTTTGACTGTTGGCGCTGTTGTATCTTGAACCGTGATTGTAAAGCTTGTTGTTGTTTCGTTGCCGTCGGCATCTGTTGTTGTCACTGTAATTGGATAGCTTCCAACTTTTGATGGTGTTCCACTAATTGTGTTTGTATTCTGATT
>NZ_VUKI01000043.1:0-784 GCF_008385775.1 Staphylococcus sp. GDX7P312P
GTAGCTTCCAACTTTACTTGGTGTACCACTAATTGTATTAGTGTCTGGATTAAACGTTACACCTGCTGGCAAGCCACTTACTTTATTTGTTACGGCTTGACCACTGTTATCTGTCGCATCAATCTTAATTGGATTAATCGCAGTGTTAACTTCTTTAGTTTGGCCTGCAATTGGTGTCACTGTTGGCGCTGTTGTATCTTCCACTGTAATTGTAAAGCTTGTTGTTGTTTCGTTGCCGTCGGCATCTGTTGTTATCACTGTAATTGGATAGCTTCCAACTTTTGTTGGTGTTCCACTAATTGTGTTTGTATTCGGATTAAACGTTACTCCTGCTGGTAAGCCACTCACTTTATTCGTTACAGCTTGACCACTATTATCACTCGCGTCAATCTTGATTGAATCAATTGCTGTATTCACTTCTTTTGTTTGTCCAGCGATTGGTGATACGACTGGTTTCGTCGTATCTTGCACTGTAATTGTGAAACTTGTTTCCGTTTCGTTGCCGTCGGCATCTGTTGTTATCACTGTAATTGGATAACTTCCGACTTTCGTTGGTGTTCCACTAATTGTATTCGTGTCTGGATTGAATGTTACTCCTGCTGGTAAGCCACTCACTTTATTCGTTACAGCTTGACCACTATTATCACTCGCGTCAATCTTGATTGGATTAATTGCTGTATTGATTTCTTTTGTTTGCCCGGCAATTGGTGATACGACTGGTTTTGTTGTGTCTTCTACTGTGATTGTGAAACTTGTTGTTGTCTCGTTGCCATCGGCATCTGTT
>NZ_VUKI01000044.1:0-60088 GCF_008385775.1 Staphylococcus sp. GDX7P312P
TGTAGTATCTTGCACTGTGATGTTGAATAAAGTTGTTGTTGCATTTCCACTTGTATCTGTTGATGTCACTGTGATTAAGTAACTTCCTACTTTGGTAGGCGTACCGCTAATTTTATTGGTACTACTGTCAAATGTGACACCATCAGGCAATCCACTTACATTATTTGTAACAGCTAATTTACTATTATCTGTTGCTGAAATAATTATAGATTTTATAGGTGTATTAACTTCTTTGGTTTGATCTTCAATTTTAGTTACGACTGGTTTCGTTGTATCAACAACTTTGATATTAAATATTGTTGTAGTTGTATTGCCACTTGCGTCTGTTGTTGTCACTGTGATTGGATAGTTTCCAACTTTGCTTGGTATACCACTAATTGTATTTGTAGCGTTATTAAAGGTAACTCCTGAAGGAAGTCCTGTTACATTATTAGTTACAGACTGGCCACTATTATCTGTAGCGTCGATAGTTATAGAATCAATCGCTGTATTCACTTCTTTGGTTTGGTCTACAATCGGTGTCACTGTTGGTGACGTTGTATCAACAACTGTGATATTGAATTTTGTTGTAGCCGTATTACCACTTGCATCTGTTGTTGTCACTGTGATTGGATAGTCACCCACTTTTGTAGGTGTCCCGCTAATGCTATTTGTAGTGTTATCAAATGTAACGCCATCTGGTAAGCCATTTACACTATTTGTAACTGGTTGGCCACTATTGTCTGTCGCATCGATTGTAATAACGTCAATTACTGTATTTACCTCTTTTGTTTGGCTTTCGATTGTTGACACTATAGGCGCTATAGTATCAATTACTTTAATATTAAATTCCGTTGATATCGCATTTCCACTTGCATCTGTTGTTGTAATTGTAATAGGATATGTCCCAACTTTAGTTGGTGTTCCGCTAATTTTATTTGTTGTTCTGTCAAATGTAACGCCATCAGGTAAACCACTCACACTATTTGTAACTGGTTGGCCACTATTATCTGTTGCCTCAATAGTAATTGGATCTATCGCTGTGTTAACTTCTTTTGTTTGATTACTGATAGGCGTTACTACTGGTTTTGTAGTATCTACAATACTAATGGTAAAGTTTGTTGTCATTGCATTTCCATTAGCGTCAGTTGATGTCACTGTAATCGGATAAGTACCAACTTTGGTTGGTGTTCCACTAATTCTGTTGGTAGTGCTATCAAATGTAACGCCATCAGGTAAACCACTCACATTGTTAGTTACGGCTAATTTACTATTATCAGACGCAATAATGGTGATTGAGTTAATTGGTGTATTTACTTCCTTTGTTTGATTACCGATAGGCGTTATTACTGGAGTTGTAGTATCAACTACTGTAATAGTAAATGGAGTTGTAGTTGAATTCCCACTAGAATCTGTAGAAGTAATTGTAATAGTATAGTTTCCAACTTTGGTTGGTGTTCCACTTATAGTATTAGTTGAACTGTTAAATGTGACACCTGAAGGTAAGCCACTAACTGAATTTGTTACAGCATCTCCACTGTTATCAGTCGCAACAATTGTGATGCTATCAATTGACGTATTTACTTCTTTCATTTGATTTGTAATAGCTGTTACTACAGGTTTAGTCGTATCTTTAACTGTAATTGTAGTTGCAGGTGACACATTACTTCCTTTATCTAGAACTGTAGCACTAATTGTTTCCTTGCCAGTTAATGTAAATCCACTAGGAACCGCTACTGTGAACTTGCCATCACTTCCAATTTGGCCTGTAAGCTTTCTACCATCACTGAAGTCTAATTGAATTGTCATATTAGCTTCACCAGTACCACTAATCGTTTTATCTTCAGTTGTAATATTTTTAGCTGTAGTTGGTGCAACTGGTGCCACTCTATCTATAATATCTAAATAAGAACTTGCATATGAACCAAGAATCCTCTTATTTACAGCACCATTATCATTTGAATCTAGATAATCTGACACAAGCCAAGAGTTGAAAGTTTCTCTATCACTCAGTTGTGAAGCTAGATTCTCTAATGTATAACCACTTTTTAACTTATATGAAATAGTATAACTACGTGACTGTCCAAGTGTGCCATAGAATACATTACGATCCAATGAAGTTCTGGCAGAATTCAATTGACTTGATGTATTATTTTTTAAAATTGATATTGAATCTATAGTACTAGAATCAAAAAATCCATTGCTATCAATCGTGCCGTTGACATATCTGTCAGAACTAATTGGGTTTCCGTTATCGTCAGATACGTAGATTTTCACAGAACTTGCATCTATATAAGGAAGTAAGTCTTTAGGTACTTGCTCTTTAATGTAAAGAACCCAGTTATAATCCGTTTGCAAGAAGTTTTCATCTGGTTTAAACGTATGAACTGAATTAATAGCAGAGTTTGTACTATCATACTTCACTTTATTCGTTAGTCTTCCTGTAGTAAAACCACTAGTTTGAGTAGTTTGTGGTGCTTTAGAATTAAGTGTAGGCGTAATGGTAGTAATTTGGATACTTTCCTCAGCAATGGAACCATCATTCTCAGTCCAAGTATGTGTTAAATAAACAGGTTTATCATTTGAATACCCTAAACTTTTTAAAGTTTGATTATTTTTCAAGGTAATCAATACATCATGATTAGAAACTGAGCCTATCAAGCCACTATTCACCGTACTACCTGTAATTGGTGCACTCCAGTTCTGACCGTTATTAGTCGTTGTCATATTAACACCATTCAATGTAATAGACTGAATTTGTGTGAAGAAGTCACTTTGAGAAAATGAAAGGTTAACCTTGCCCCCATTTACAAAGTCACTTTGCAACGCTAACCATTTCGATAAGTTTAATTTAATGACACTTGTCTCATTATTTTGCATTTGGTTAATACCAGCATGACGTAAATCGGTATCCTCTTTTACAGTGGTTGCATCATAACCTAAGTCTTGAAGAAGATAAGCATATTTAGAGTCTGTAGGGATTTTATATTTAACAACTTTGCCATCTTTTACTGCAGCTAGCACTCTAAACTTCATTCTATTATTTCTTACAGTTGAAGTAGTCGCTTGAGAATTAACCATTGAAGTTGAATTACTATTTAATGGTATCGGACTCTCATTGTTTGCTTCCGTGATAACTGGTTTATCTTCAACCATTGAACCACTGTCTTGGCTTTGCATTATAGAATTTTGATTGGTATTTGTTGCCGTTTTATTATCGGATGAACTGTTTGAATCATTCTTGGAGGATGTATCGTCTGTAGTATTATCTTTAGAGGATTGGTTATCTGAAGCTTTATTTGTACTTGATGTATTATCTTTATCATTTTTATTGTTCTCTAAATCTTTCGTTATTTCAGTAGTATCTTTTTGAGTGTCTGATGCACTATTAGTCTTACTATCATCCTTTGAATCCAATGATTGAGTTGTTTGATTCGATTCACTAATCTCTTTATCGTTTACCGGTTCTTCTTTTGCCTTTTCATCGTTTGCGTTTTTAGCACTATCTGTACTAGAATTTGATTTCTCTTCACTTTGATCACTATCATTTGATGTTTGAGCATTAGAACCATTTGATGATGTTACATCTTGTTTTTGATTATCTTGCGTTGTACTTGATTTTTGTGTAGTGATTTGATCATTGTCAGACGTTGCACTGTTTAATGTTTTATCACTAAGAGTAGACGCAGTACTTTTCTCTTCAGAAGTTTCCTCTACTGTTGATTTTATATTTTTATCTTCAATAGTCTGATTTGATGTTTCATCAGATTGTACTTCTGTTACATTACTCTCAGTTTGACCATTGTTTGTTAATTCACTAATATCGACTGCTTCTGATTTATCTTTATTGGAATCATCTTGTGCAGTTATTTTATCTAATTCATCAGCTCGAGCAACGTTCCCTGCCCCCATAACTAATGTAGCACCAATAAGTAAAGAAGCAGTACCTACAGAAAATTTTCTGATTGAATACTTATTTAATATATTGGGCAAAAATCCTTGTCTGTTTTTCATTCAATTAATCACTCCATACACATTTAGTACAATCATAATAATGATTTAGAAGTATTATACAAAATTTATTTAGAATAGACAAATATAGCAAGTCTTAATAATTTTATAAAAATTATTTGTTATCAAACATTTTCTTATTTCATATAATTAGCATCGAAATAACTTCGATAAAAATTTTAATATTCGAAAAATTTGATTTGTCTTTCGCTGAAATTAAAAACAAATAGTCCCATCTTCATATATTGACATATGACAGAGTGAGACTATAGTTAGAATTTTTAAATTAAAAAACTAGTTTCTACTATTATATATGTGTTTTTTTAGGTAATTAAAATTTATTTTAAATGTTCATAAGGACTATTATTCACAAATGATACAATTTGGTCTACAAATAATTTTGCACGCAACTGAAATTGGTCATCATCAAGATATAATGTACCATCGTCAAGTTTACTGTAGTCTGAGTCATGTGTAGCAATTTGTGTTGGAACAGCGATACCTAATAAACTGCGAACAATAACACGTAAATGTGATAATGGTTCTGAACTTACGATGCCTCCGCTATTACCGATTAATCCTACTGGTTTCATTTTGACATAATCCATATTGATATGATCTAATGCATTTTTTAAGATGCCAGAATATGAACCATGATAATTAGGAGTTCCAAGTACTAAGAAGTCTGCTGCCATTACTTTTTCTTGAAAATCCTTAATATTGGTTTTAATTTCATCGATAGACGGCGTTGTCCCAGAAAAGTCTAATTGATTTAATGGGCGTTCTGCTAAATCATAAATATCAACATCTAAATCATGTGTATCAAATTGTCCCACTAAGTATTTAGCTAACGCATTTGTATGTGAGCCAACTTTGGCACTACCAACAACTATAAGTCCTTTCATTTCTACTATACACCTCTTAATATTAATTATTTTCTTCTTTCAATAACTTCATTATGGCTTTTCCAACACCACTATTTTCATTTGTGTCCGTTACATATTTAGCAACTGCTTTAACTTCAGGCATAGCGTTTTCTACTGCAACAGGATAACCTACACGCTCTAGCATTGATACGTCATTCAAGTTATCACCTAATGCCATAACATCTTTTAAATCAATGTTTAATTGGTTAGCAATAGACTCTAACGCGATTCCTTTTTGCGCCTCAGAATGTGTAATTTCAAGATTTCCGCGTGAAGATGATGAAATGGCTAAACTTGGAATAGCTGAAAGTTCTGCTCCAATGGCGTTAATTTTCTCTAAATCCGGATTAAAGGCTAAGACTTTCATGATTAATTCTCCCGGGATATCTTCAATTTCTTCATAACTATTTACAACTTTTAATGTGCCATTATTTATGCGCTTTTGAATGCCTTGTTTAATCTTTTCAACATCCGCTTCTTGTCCTGCTTGTTTAGCAATATCTAAGTAGATATCTAAATCTTTGGTTGGATCTTCTGTATAAATCCCTCTATTAGTATAAATTTGATAATATACGTCATCTTTATCTAGAATTGATTTAATGCGTTCCACTAATTCATGATTCAAATTAGACGTATTCATAATATTAAACGATTCATCACGTACTTCTGCACCATTTAAACAAATATATGGTACGCTTAAATCTGTCTCAGCTACAGGTGTATTCGCTTCATAAAATGCACGACCTGTCGCAATGGCAACTGTTATCCCTTGTGATTGTGCATATTTGATTGCATCAACATTTTCTTGAGAAATTTCATGTGCAGCATTTAACAATGTGCCATCCATATCTGTTGCTATTAATTTAATCATACAGTTACCTCGTTTCATTCTCTTAATTAATTGCTATTTATCTTGAAAAAACCATCTTAAAGTTAAAATTTAAAATCTCAACTTGAACACTTAATTCACGTGTATTATTTTAACAAATATAGCTCAATTTGTACGCTTACATGTTCGCTTTAGACTTCTTTAACCGTAGCTCACGGAAGAAGTTTCGTAATAAATCACCACATTCTTGCTCAAGTACGCCTTTAACAACTTCAGCTCTATGATTAAATCGAGATTCTTCTAATAGATTCATCAAGCTACCACTACATCCACCTTTAGGATCAGTGGCGCCGTATACCACTTTAGGAATTCTACTCATCACAATGGCACCGGCACACATGACGCACGGTTCAAGTGTCACATATAATTTGCATTCTTCTAAACGCCAACTTCCAACAACTTTTGAAGCACGTTCAATAGCGATATGTTCTGCGTGAGCCGTAGGTAGCTGCGCAGTTTCTCTTAAGTTATGTGCGCTTGCTATGACTTCATTGTTTTTAACTATGATTGCGCCTATAGGAACTTCTCCAAGTTTTTGAGCTTTTTTAGCTTCTTCAATCGCTAATTTCATGTAATATTCATCATTTACCATGTGTGTTATACCTCACTTATGATACAATACTCATTGTCTATTTTAACATTTGGAGATGTGATTATGAACAAACCATTTATCGCAATTGAGGGCCCAATTGGTGTAGGTAAATCTTCCCTAACTCATAAGCTTAGCCAGACATTAAATTACTATGAAGAAAAAGAAATAATTGATGAAAATCCATTTTTATCTGACTTCTACGATGATATTTCTAAATGGAGTTTTCAAACAGAAATGTTTTTCCTCTGTAATCGATATAAACAGGCAAAAGATATCGCTAAAATGACTCAAGGTGTTGTTAGCGATTATCATATTTATAAAAATAAAATTTTCGCTCGTAACACGTTGAGTAATAATGAATTTGATAAATTTGACCGCATTTTCGATATTTTAACTGAAGATCTTGAAATGCCTAACATGATTATTTTCTTAGATGCTGATTTGGATGTTCTGAAACAAAGAATAGCGCAACGTAATCGTAGTTTTGAACATCATATTGAGGATGACTATTTATTAAATCTCAAAGAAGATTATTTAACATTTTATAATGCCATGAAAAGTGAAGGCGCGAATGTCGTCTTAATTAATACAAGTGAAATTGATTTTGTTAAAAATGACTCAGATTATCAATCAATTTTAGAAAAAATAAGACCTATGATAGGAGCAATTGAACATGAATAATTATAAAGTACCTCAAAACGCAATAATCACCATTGCTGGTACCGTTGGTGTTGGGAAATCAACATTGACACAGGCTTTAGCTGACAAATTAAATTTTAAAACCTCTTTTGAAAATGTAGATCATAATCCTTATCTAGATAAATTTTATGATGACTTTGAACGTTGGAGTTTCCACTTACAAATCTACTTTTTAGCAGAACGTTTTAAAGAACAAAAACGTATGTTTGAATATGGTGGTGGATTCATTCAAGATCGCTCTATTTATGAAGATGTTGATATTTTCGCGAAAATGCACGAAGAACAAGGTACTATGAATGAAGATGATTTTAAAACATATTCTGAGTTGTTCAATGCAATGGTAATGACACCTTACTTCCCTAAACCTGATGTATTAATTTATCTTGAGTGCGACTACAATGAAGTAATTGAGCGTATCAAAGCACGTGGTCGTGATATGGAAATTAATACGGATCCTGAGTATTGGCAAAAGTTATTCAAACGTTATGAAGACTGGATAAATAACTTTAATGCTTGTCCAGTAGTACGTGTAAATATCAATGAATATGATATTCACGAAAATCCTGACTCTTTAGACCCTATTATTGATAAAATTGCACATGTAATTAATACTTATCGCAAGGTAGATAATCGTTAACATAAATAAACGCTACACATTTCAAACTCTTTGTGTAGCGTTTTTACATTTTTTCTTATTTGTTTTCAATATATTGTTTTAAGACTTCGGGCACACTCACAGCTGTCTCTATTATCACATCAGCATCTACTAACTCTTCTTTTTTAGCTATACCAGTAAGCACACCAATTGCTAAACCTAATTCAGCATTAACCTTTGTTTTCATGTCGTTATTAGTGTCTCCTACTATAACTACATCTTCAGGTTTGACATCATAAGAATCAAACAGTGGATTTAATACTGCTGGATTTGGCTTTTCCGCTGCATGTGATTCTGTAGAGATAACTAAGTCAAAAGCGTCTTTAGAATTGGTATCTTCAAGAAATTGCAATACCCCTTTTCGTGAGTCACTTGTAACAATTCCAATTTTATAGCCGTCTTTTTTTAAAGATTGAATCATATCATACACACCATCAATCCAGTTGTTCTCTGGCACACGTGTATCAACAAGCTCCTGGCTCGTATTACGTGTCCAAGTTGAAACATCTTTACCAACAACGTTATTGAAAGCTTTAATCATTTCATCTAGTGACCCTGACCCCATTACAGAATCAGGAACGATGGCATTATCAAGAACACCTAATTGGCGATGTGCAACTTCTTTATCAGCTACTGGGTATTCCTCTAAAAGACTATCCACTAATCTTATACCAATTTTCTCCCAACTCTTATCAAATTCTATTAAAGTCCCGTCTTTATCAAATAATATCCATTCCATTTTCATAACACTCCTGTGAATTATGATTATTAACTCTTCTATTGTAATACAAATTTTTATTTTAGACTCAATAGAATGATTTAATATTCCATCTACCAATTATTCAGTATATGTATCTGTTAGGCGTTTATCTTGATATATAACCATACCAGTTTTCAATTTTTTAAATCCTGCTTTTTGATAAAATTCTAAATTATCGATAGTTGAGATTAAATGGATACATGAAAGTGACCCTATTTCTTTAAGAATGTGTTTAAGCATATACATACCAATTTGATTATTTTGAAAATCTTTATTAACAACTAAGTCATAAATAGCTGCATTGAATACACCATCTGATAATGCTCTAGCAAAACCAATGACTTTATTATCATAAATTGCAAAGACTACATGTGTACTATTCTCAAAAATTTTTCGTATCTTATCTTTATCATGTTTTAACCAACCAACTGATTGATATGTTTCGTAAATTGAATCAATGTAGCTTTCATCGAAATAAGTAATTAGTTTAAATTCCATTCAATTCCCCCTAAATGGTCTTTTTCTATATAATATACACTTTTTTTATAGGTTTTAAGTCTTATAAATAAATGCGTCTCAATACCGATTTCTTTATCGCTTTACTACGTTAAACTAAATAAAAAAGATAACAGGGGCAACTAATGAATATATTATTTAACAAATCTAAATTAAACATTTTGTTTATTTTGAGTGTGTTGGCCTTCTTAACAATTATATTAGGAATGAAACTGCACATGCTATTAATAACTTTTGTAGATCAAAGTTCTTTCCATTGGTTTTTACACTCATTTGGTGATCCGCAAATGAATTATCACGGAAGTTGGTTTAATGATTATATGACAATCGTCGCAACTTATGGAGACATACTACCTTTCGTCATTTTAACTATCCTAATGGCACTTATAGTATTTCTAAAACGTCATGTAATATTGTCTATTTGGCTTTTACTTACTGTCGCATCAGGTGGACTAATGGGTATAATGTTTAAGGATTTAATACATCGTGCGCGTCCATATGATCATTTATCAATTGATTCAGGATATTCATTCCCTAGTGGCCATTCTCTTGCCAGCACACTAGTTATAATGATTATTGTGTTATTTTTTATACCTAAAATTCACAATAAGCTATTAAAATGGTCATTAACGACACTATTAACTATGGTGTGGTTGAGCATTCTATTCTCAAGACTATACTTCCATGCGCACTATCTTACAGATGTTATGGGTGGCGTTACATTTAGTCTATCTTGGGGCTTTGGATGTATCATGTTATATCAACAATTTGCAATGAGGATGAATCAATTACATATTTTCAAAAAGAATAAAAATTATCATGTTTTCAATTAATATGGTTATATAAAGTTCACCCCGAAAATTAGATTTCAATCTAACTCTCGGGGTGATGATTATTGTGAAAATAATTATTTAGGTTCGCCATGTACTAAAATACTACTAATAAAGTCAATCGCTTTTTTAATGAAACCGAATACGTCTGTCATTTGATTCCACTCCTTCATTAATATTTAAATTACACTTTTATTGTAAGCACCTGAGGATAAATTTGGCGTTTATTGCGTAATTGCTCATTAATGTTGCGTATTTGTATGTTTAAATATTTCAATTTGTATTGTTTTGCATAGAAAGCAATTCTTGTACGTAACTATCCTTCACCTCGTAAACAACAGGATTACTTTTTAACTTAATTAATTTGCTTTCATATTTTTTTATTACTTCATTAACTTTATTTCTTGAATATCCTACGATATCTTTGACTCCTTTAATAGTAATTCTAGAATATTTACTTCCAAAAATTTTATCTTGAAGTAATATAAAGAGAACATCTGAATCATATTTATTCAATCCTTGTTGATCAAGTGCCTGTGCAAGTCTTTTAATGATTTCTGTATTATTTTCAAACGTTTCTATTATATTATTTTGTCCTTCAATAAGTAATTGCATCATATCATCAATGAAATTTGTTATTTCACCTTTATTAAAGTAATCAGATGCTTCTTGAAATGCCTTATAGTATTTATTTTTATTATGATTTACGACGTATGAAAAAGTGAGTGCTGTAAAATAATCCAAGTTATCATTAAGTAATTTAGCTAATATATATCTTCCTACTCTTCCATTTCCATCATAAAACGGATGAATATATTCAAACATGTAATGACTAGCTAATATTTTATAAATACTGGGTGCTTCATAATGTTTAATAAAACTTAATAAAATGGTTAGATATTCAAAAATTTCTGGTTCATTAAATTCATTTCTATGAACCCATTTACTTTTAGCATTGTCGTAGACACCGATAGAATTTTTTCTAAACAAATTTCCATCTGGTAAATCTTTTTCTAGAATTTCAGAAGTAACAATTGAATCAAAGATAAGACGTATATCTGTGATTGAATTGATTTCAACGTCATCATTTTCAATCATAATATATTGATTTACTAATCCATCAAAACGCTTATTCTCACCTTTTGTTTTGTTCAATGACGCAGCAATCTCTTTTTTCTTACTTTTTATATTTTCAATTTCATTCGTACTTTGGAGTTCATTGATTAATAAATGTTTGATATATGCTTCGTTCGTTATTTTAGGCAATGCTGAGGAAAGTTGCTTAATTCTATCTGAGTTTTTTAAGACCTTTTCAAGATTAATACCTAATGATCGATTTAGAACAAAGAATAGAGGATACTCTACGTCTCTTTGTTGTTTCTCGTCCTGAATTGGATGAATGGCAAAGTCGGTAACATAACTTGAATAACTATTTAACCGCATATTATATTCTGTATCTACATTATCCCAACCATACATATGAAAAAGCTTTTTAAGTGTTTTATATTCCACACTATGCACCTTCTTACTTATCATATATTTAAGTATGCTTTTTATGATACCAATATTATACATAATACGTTATATATAAAAGTATGATCTTTAATTTGAATAACACCATTCTTAAAATATAATATTAATCCCTCCAACATGTCTGTATTTTAAACATAGATGAATTAAAGAAACTATAAATAAAACTGATTATATAAAAACGTTCAATTCATATTTTTAATATTTTATGTTATTTTTATATTTATGAACGATGTTAAAATCATTAATGATCATAAGATAATATATATGCCTAAAGATAAGAAATGCCTTTTTTCGCTAAATATTTAAGTAACTAAATGATTTAATAAATCAAACTTTCTTATACAGTATTTATTAATATATGTGTATCATTTTTTGAATGGTTGAAATTCAATAGTTGAGATTTTCATGAAAGGTTGCATAATATATGTCAAAATCTAAATTGAGATTAATTCTAAATATTATATATTTTGGATCAATCATATTACTTTGTATTTTTATGTGGATAACAGATATTCATATTTTTACAAATATTTGGGGAATTATACTTTTTTGGACATACATTTTCATTTTTCAATTTATAATCGATCACTACGCACCTAAACAGAAAAAACATGATGATGATAAATAGCTATATATACTTTGAGTTTTTAAAATTTATTAAAAAACTGCATAATCAAAATGTGGAAAACTTTTAAAATAACTTAAAAATGTAGAGGTACTTATGATGAAATACAGAATAATTGCAAGTTTTATATTTTTAATAATACTAATTGTTGCTACGTTTTATGTTCAGCCAATGCTTACTTTAGATAATCAATTATCAAATTTAATATATATTTTAGTATTAGTTATTATTGGTGCTGTATTAGGCTATATCAGTCGTCGATTAGATGGGGAATAGCTAATTAATGTCTCGAGATCTACCAAATTTATAACGATCTCCATTTAAAAACATTTTATTAATGATGCTAAAGGAGAGATTGATAACGAAAAAATATCAAATAGCCTTAACGATTAGTTTGGTATTATTGAACATGTTCTCAATTATTTTCATCGCATTTTTTCATATTCCATATGGTAATACCATTTTCTATTCTCTTTTCTTAGTTATAATTATCGTTTTTTTCTTTATAGATATGAAAATTGAGAAAGATAATGATAAAAATTGAACAAGTAATACATTTATTTTAGATATCATTCAAAAAGCATAAGCTCAAACCATCACAATTGAATAAAATAAAAAACTAGAAACCTCGATTTCTCAAGATTTCCAGTTCTTAAAACTTACCTTATTTATATTCTGGAACTACGACTCTCCAACCATGTGTATCTTCTAATTTACCACTTTGGATGCCAGTATATGTGTCGTATAATTTTTTAGTAATTTCTCCTGGCTCGTTATTGTTGATGACGATTTCTCTGTCTTCATATTTTAAAGTACCCACTGGTGAAATCACGGCAGCTGTACCTGATCCGAATACTTCAGTCAATTCACCTTTGTCGTAAGCTTCGAATAATTCATCGATTGACACTTTACGTTCTTCAACCTCATAGCCTAACTCTTTCGCCAATTCAATGATTGATTTACGTGTAATACCAGGTAAGATACTTCCATTTAAAGCAGGTGTAACTAATTTACCATTTTCAACGAAGAAGATGTTCATACTACCAACTTCTTCAACATATTTTTGTTCTACACCGTCTAACCATAATACTTGATCATAGCCTAAATTATTAGCATTTGTTTGTGCTAATAAACTTGCTGCATAGTTACCTGCTACTTTAGCGAATCCTACACCACCACGTACGGCACGAACATATTCATCTTCAACGTAAATTTTAGTTGTTTTTAATGTGTCTCCGCCATAATATGCGCCTGATGGAGATAAAATGATTAACAATTTGTATTGATGAGATGCTCTTACTCCTAAAATGCCTTCAGTCGCAAATACAAATGGACGGATATATAATGATTGTCCTTCTCCCTCAGGTACCCAATCACGTTCAACGTCTACTAATTGTTTTAAACCTTCTAGTAATAATTCTTCATCTACTTTAGGCATTTCTAATCGTGCTAATGAATCATTAATACGTTTGAAGTTTTGGTCTGGTCTAAATAATACAACTTCATCTTTATGTTTGTATGCTTTTAAACCTTCAAATACCGCTTGTCCATAGTGAAGACCTTGTGCAGCTGGTGAAACTTCAAATGGTGCGTAAGGAACAATTTTTAAATCATGCCAACCTTTATCTACATCATAATCAAAACTTAACATATAATCTGTAAAGTATTGACCGAATCCTAAATTACCTTCTGGTTTTTCTTTAAGTGAGTCGCGTTGTTCAAATTTAACTTTTTCTGACATGATGAAAGCCTCCTAAATAATTCTTAGTTAGTAATAGTATATTAAATTATAGCAATCTCGTAATGTTGATTCAATGAATTTTCTAAAAATTCAAACTAAATACTAATTGTAAACCCTTTCTTTAAAAATAACATACTTTAGTAAATTTTTAATGGTCATTACTAACTACTTTCGAATAAAAAAAAGAAAACCTCAAACATTTCGTCTGAGGTTCTGTGGTATATGACTTGTATGACAGTCACACTTTATTTATTTTGTTCTTTTTCTTCAATCGCTTTTAACATTAATTCAGTCATACCAGCTAAATCGTATTTAGGGTTAAAGCCCCACTCTTTACGAGAATAACTTGTATCAATATTATCTGGCCAGCTATCAGCAATTGCTTGACGTACTGGATCTACTTCATAATCCAATGCGAAGTCAGGATAATGTTTTTGGATTTCAGCTTTAATTTGTTCAGGTTCAAAACTCATAGCACTTAAGTTATAGCCATTACGTGTTACAAGTTTGTCGCTATCTGCTTCCATTAATTTAATAATTGCATCAATTGCATCATCCATATACATCATATCCATGTATGTGTCTTTAGCAATATAGCTTGTGTAACGACCTTTTCTAACCGCTTCAAAATAAATTTCAACAGCATAATCAGTAGTACCGCCACCTGGTTCTTTAACATGAGAGATAAGTCCTGGGAATCTCACACTACGCGTATCGACACCAAATTTTGTGAAATAGTATTGGCATAATAGCTCACCAGCAACTTTGTTCACACCATACATTGTAGTAGGTTGTTGAATTGTATTTTGTGGTGTATCTTTCTTAGGCGTTGAATCACCAAATGCACCAATTGAACTTGGTGTGAAGAAATGTAATTCATACGTTCTAGCTGTTTCTAATGCGTTCATTAGACCGCCCATATTTAAATCCCATGCTAATAAAGGATTTTTCTCAGCAGTCGCTGATAATAATGCTGCCATATGCATTAACGTATCTGCTTTGAAGTTCTCAACGATTGCCATCATAGCTTCACGATTTGTAACATCTAATACTTCAAACGGACCATTGTTAACTGGTGAATCTTCCTCCGGCTCTCTAATATCCGTAGCTAATACATTGTCATTTCCGTAAATTTCTCTACATTTTAATACTAACTCAGTACCAATTTGACCAAGTGCTCCTGTAATAACGATTCTTTCCATAAATAAAAAACTCCCTTTGTGTGTTTACCACGAATGATTGTCCTTTTAGGGTGTACATACTCCCTATTTACATGCTTATTATAATATAAAAGCGCTTTCTTGTATACTCACAAAGTACACTCTTTTAAATTCACTTTATTTTTGAAAAGTCAGAGATACATACTCTTCATAACGTTATATTTATTAATTGTTTTTAAAATTATTGTAAATAATTTAATGAGTAAGCTTAAGGCTTTGCGACTTATGCTAATATGAGAATGTAAATTCCATCTAATAAAGGAGGCAAATATGAAGCGATATCTTATTCCACTTTTAGTTTTATGTTTTATCGTATTTGGTATCACCACTGGTACCTCTTATGCAGCTGAATCTCAGGCAACACAAGCTACTAACACAACAGCTACCGCAGAAGTACCACAATCGGCTTCAAAAGAAGTATCATCAGCTAACATTGAATCTACTAATAAACCTTTATCCCTTGAGTCAAACAACGTTTCACATAATGACCAAGCCACACCTTCGTCTGGAACAACTTCACATCTTAATGTTGAAACGTCTACAACACAAAACACTACTTCAGAGAAGCATAATAATTCATCTCAAGGTTCTGCATTTTCACAAGAAAAAGCTACACTTGAACCTACTACAAACAAAAATAATACATCTTCACAAGAAAAAGCATCGTCTGAATCCACTTCAAATGAAAATAATACATCGCAATCCCATGGTATGGAGGTAAAACCTTCTCCTTCGACGTCGGATCAAAGCAAGTCTACGCAAGTAGAAACTACAAAAGAATCTACTTCCACTAAAGTTAAACAAACACCTCAAGAATCAACTCAACAACAGCAAAAGCGTAATGTTCCAGAATCACAACAATCTACACCTGCTTCAAAGCAAGTGTTTAAAAATAGCAATACTACATCAGAACAAGCAGCATCGAAATCTCAACATGTTACTATCAACAAAAGAATGGCAACAACTTCTGATAACACAAATAAACATACAATTTTACATACAAATGACATACATGGCCGATTTGTAGAGGATGATGGAAGAGTCATCGGTATGGCTAAAGTAAAAGGTCTTAAAGACAAATATAATCCGGATTTAATGGTGGATTCAGGAGATGCTTTTCAAGGTTTACCTGTTTCTAACAATTCAAAGGGAGAAGAAATGGCCAAAGCTATGAATAGTGTTGGCTATGATGCAATGACTGTCGGAAACCATGAATTTGACTTTGGTTATGACCAATTACTTAAATTGCAGAAACAATTAAACTTCCCTATTGTTTCTTCTAATATCTACAAAAATGGTAAACGCGTATTTGATCCTTCAACTACAGTAACTAAAAACAATGTCCGCTATGGTATTGTAGGTGTCACGACACCTGAAACAAAAACTAAAACGTCGCCTACTGCTGTTGAAGGTGTTGAATTTAAAGATCCATTAACTAGTGTCAAACAAGCCATGAATGAGATTAAAAACAATGTCGATGTATTCGTTATCTTATCGCACTTAGGTGTAGATAAATCGACCCAAAAAACTTGGCGTGGTGATTATTTAATTGATCAACTTACGAAAGATGGTTCATTTAAACAACCTATCTTCGTATTAGATGGTCACTCACATACCGTGATTGATAACGGTGAACATTATGGGACTAATAATCTACTCGCTCAAACTGGTACTGCACTAGCAAATGTAGGACGTGTGGATTTTACTTTTCAAAATCAAAAAGCGTCTGATATCAAAGCATCATTAATCAATGTAGCGGACGCCAAAGATATCACACCTGACTCACAAATTGATGCACAAACTAAAAAGGCAAATGACGACTTCTTAAAAGAAACATCAACAGTTGTTATACCTAATAATACAGTGACGTTAAATGGTGAACGTGCTCAAGCGCGCACGCAAGAAACAAATTTAGGTAACCTAATTACGGATGCTATGGAAGCATATGCCTCTAAGAACTTTTCACATCAACCTGATTTCGCAATCACTAACGGTGGTGGTATTCGAGCTTCAATTGAGAAAGGTGAGGTTACTGAAAACGACATCATAACAGTGTTACCATTCGGTAATTTAATTTCTCAAATTCAAGTGAAGGGTTCAGATGTTGAAAAGGCATTTGAACACAGTTTAAGTGCTGATACTGAAACTCAAGACGGTAAGAAAGTCTTAGGTGCAAATGGAGGATTCTTACAAGTATCTGACTCACTCAGAGTGTATTATGATATCAATAAAGCATCTGGCCAACGTATTAATGCCATTAAGGTACTGAATAAAGAGAATGGAGAATATGAAGATTTAGATCCTAACCGTACTTACTATGTAACTACCAATGACTTCACAGCTAATCAAGGAGATGGCTATGATATGTTTGGTGGACAACGTGAGGAAGGCATTTCTTTAGATGCAGTTGTCGCTCAATATATTAAGAATACAGATTTAAATCAATACAATACCGAAGAACCTGTACGTATCATTAATGGTCTACCGGAAAGTAATGAACAACCAAATACTGGTAAAGAAGATAATGATAATAATCATTCAACTAATGGACAAGATGGCCAACAACAAACACCAGATTCAAACAATGATGACAAAGACAATACTGGTCATATTAATGATAATGATGACAATACTAAAGACGATAAACAAGCTGATTCTTCTAATAAAGATAATGTCATTGAATTCCCTAATAAAGACCATCAAAAAGATAATAACAACGTAATTGAAATCCCAGCTAACAATAATCAAACTCATAATAGCACTGATGATAATATTGTCATTCCAAGCACTACCCACAAGATGCATACTAACAATATAAAAGGAAATGCAATCAAATATCACCCTACTTCAAACTTAGTGATTATTTCTAATAACAACAAAGGAACACGAGACCAATTGACTGGTAATGCAAGTCATTCACAACATTGTAAAGATGGCATTAAATTCCCAGTTCAAGTAAATCCTAAAGATAATTCTTATAATGAGACACTAATAACTACTAATAGTAATGCTTCTAAAAACTCAAATCTTATGTTTACACAACAACATGACGCAATTACATCATTACCAAATGCAGGTTTGAAAGATAGTAGTTTAGAACATGGCATCGCTATTATATTAGTAGTAACAGGAACAGGATTAATTTACATCCGAACTCGTAAAAAATCAGCATAATTACAAATTTAAAACCGTGTAGATGACAATTAACAATATGTCATTTACACGGTTTCTTCATAATTTTCAAAAAGTGTAGGTACTCACAGTAAGTTATTTAATGTGAATACTTTAATTTTTAGTGGCCCGGCAGTCTATTTATTTAAAATTACATACTTACACTCGCAATTTCCTAACAATATTAAAACTACTTCAGCATTATACTTCTTTATTTGCTACTGCTTTTTTATAGAAATAATTAGCAACAACGATATCTACAATTGCTAACCCTACTGATTTAAATAGCGTTACTTCCTTATCATCTTCACGCCCTGAAACTTTACCGGCTACGATGTCCCCTAGTTCACCATGTAATGAATCTTTCGTTATAATTCCTTCTTCTTGAGGTACCTTTAAATCGCCAGTTTCTTCCATCGCAGCTTCTACTGACTCAACAACAATTTTATTAGCTACTAGCATAGACTCTGACGGTAATTCCTGCATATCTGGTTTGAATGAGCCTACTGCGTTTAAATGAACGCCGGGATGTAATGAATGTGAATATACCGGATGATTAGAATTTGTCGCAGTTACAACAACGTCAGCCTCTTCCATCGCATCATCCGCTTCTTCAAAGACTTTTGTCGATACATTATAATTATTAGCTACTTCTTGAGCTAAACGTTCTGCATTTTCCTTAGTACGACTTGAAAAGTGAATTGTATCGATATGTCTAACTGCCATTACTGCAGCAATTAGTCCTTGTGCTTGATCACCAGAACCAATAACACATAGTGTTTTAGCATCTTCTCGTGCTAAGTATTTAGTTGCTACTCCAGAGATAGCACCTGTACGAATCTTAGTTAAATAACTGCCATCTAATACAGCTAATGTTTCCCCAGTTTCATAATCACTTAATAAAACAGATCCTGTAATTGTCTTTTTACCTTTTTTAGGATTATCTGGCGCAAATGTAACTGTTTTAATACCAACCACTTTAAGATCATCAGATAATGCTGGCATAACTAAATATCTATTACCTTCATTAAACGGTAAGACATACCTTAACGGTGTGTCTGTCTTCCCTTCTGAAAATGCCTTTAATGAATTCGCAACCTCATCAATGACTTCTTTCATGTCTAATAATGATTGCTGGTCTTGTTCATTCAAAACTAACATGTCTGATACCTCCACTTTATATTTAATATCTATTTATCTTTTACCCGTCAAAATACCAAATTGTCATTGTTAAATGGCATTATCAATACAATTATTTCAAAAATATGTATATGTTAAGTTAATTTGATTAAAGTATTAATATAGTATTGTGCTTATATGTTAATGATGCTATCTTATTACTATAAATAAAAGGCTTGCACAGAAGTGTAGCCTTGAGATTTCATGCTTATTATGAAACTATTTATAAACTTTTGACGCCTAGAGTGGCACGACGAAATCGTTGTGCCACTCTAATTTGCTTTATTCATTAATCTTTTAAATTTTTTAGCTAAATTTCAATCTTAAATGTACTAAAAATTTTGTTGTGTTTAAGTTAAGCGCTTTTCATTTCAGTTAGCTTCTGCAAATGTACTATGAATGATTTAAAATATTAAATTTTTCTCATCTTTTTTTTCACATTTCAATCCACTAAACCCTCATCATAATAAGTAGCCTTATTATTTAAAAACGCATTCAAACTATGATGATAATAGATTAACTTTTCATCAGCTTCTGGAATCGAGAACCAACCTAATGTCGAAATTTCATCTTTCATTTGTATGTCTGTTGTATAATCCTGAACCTGTGCTTTGAACATGAAAAAAAGTGTATGAACATTCATCTGTGTCGATTTACCCTCATTAACACTTACTATGTCATTAACTTCAACTAATAATCCTGTTTCTTCTCTAACTTCACGCTTTAGCGCTTCAACTAAAGTTTCACCGTATTCAACTTTGCCACCTGGTAAAGACCATCCGCCATCATCCGTATTATGAACTAATAACACGTTCCCCTCTTCATTTTGTATTAATGCATATACTACTTTTAAATCCTTCATTCATCTAACCTTCAATCATTAGGAATTTCAAATCGACTGACCAAATTTCCATTCTTTTTAACGTAAGATTCAATTTCATAACCACCACTATGTTTGATCACTTTTTGAGAGGCAACGTTTTTAGGATTTGTAGTCATTAACACTTTATCTACGCCTATTTCTTTTAGAAAAGCTTTAGCCTCTTGTAGCATCAACGAAGCAATACCTTGTCCCCTACGTGACTTACACACTCCGTAACCTACATGACCACCTATGTTTACTAAGCGTTGATTCAAGTAATGACGGATATCGACTGCACCAACAATCATCTCATCCTCGAAGCAAAATAATGTTGTTGTCGGTACCCAGTCGTCATCAACTTCAGTACTGTTTAGATGGTCTACCATACTCTCAAATGATTCATACCTTGACATGTCAGTGTTTGAAGGCACTATTGGTTCATCATTCACATACCATTCTTGGAGGTACTTCTTTAAAGCATCTTTATCTGCATAACTCAATTGTCTTAAACGTAACACGAGTATCCCTCCTTCTGCACTATAAGCTAATATTGTTTTAGTTTGTCACTTCATATTTTAAAATATTCGTTATAAATCAATTTTACCAAAATACTAATCTGTTCCTCACATAAAAACAAAGCATAAATTTCAAAATCAACTTTTTGTCACAATAAAAAGACTAGGACAATGAATATCATCCCAGTCTAAAAATTCTATCTTCTATTTTAAATTATTTAATAGTACCTAATTCTTTACCGACTTTTTCATAAGCAGCAATTGCTTTATCTAACATTTCTTTTGTATGTGCTGCTGTAGGCATGTTTCTTACACGACCTGTACCACGAGGTACTGTTGGGAATACGATAGATTTTACATATACGCCTTCATCTTTAAGACGTTTACTAAATTCTTGAGTTTCTTTTTCATCACCAATAATAACTGGTGTAATTGGTGTTTCTGATTCACCAGTATTGAATCCAAGTTTTTCTAAGCCATCTTTTAAATATTTAGCGTTATCCCATAATTGATCGTGTAATTCAGTAGAAGCCATTAATTTTTTCACAGCTTCTGTAATTGCTTTGGTATCTCCAGGTGCTAAAGAAGTTGAGAATAAGAATGGACGTGATTGAGCTTTTAACCAATCAATTAATTCTTTAGTTCCTGCTACATAACCGCCAACTACACCGATAGCTTTAGAAAGTGTACCGATTTGGAAATCAATTTTATCTTGTAGGCCAAAATGTTTAACCGTACCTGCACCTTTACCCATAACGCCTGAACCATGTGCATCATCAACATAAGTAATTAAACCGAATTCTTCAGCAATTTCAACGATTTCTGGTAATTTAGCAACGTCTCCATCCATACTGAATACACCATCAGTAATGTACATTACTTTATTATATTGACCAGATTCTACAGCTTCTTTTGCTTTAGCTCTTAAGTCATCCATATCAGAGTGGTTAACACGGATGATTTTAGCTTTAGATAGACGACAACCATCAATAATTGAAGCATGGTTTAATTCATCTGAAAGAATCGCATCGTTTTTGTTCATTACTGCTGAAATAGCTGCCATGTTACAGTTGAAACCTGATTGATAAGCGATAGCTGCTTCAGTACCTTTGAATTTAGCTAAAGTCTCTTCTAATTCATCGTGTAGATCTAATGTACCGTTGATTGAACGTACAGCACCAGCACCAACACCGTGTGAATCGATAGCATATTTAGCTGCAGATTTTAAATCTTCATTTGTCGCTAGTCCTAAGTAGTTGTTTGATGATAAGTTAATATATTGTTTCCCATTGATTGTGATTTCTGGACCATTAGCACCTTCGATAGAATCGATTTCGTTATATAATCCATTATCTTTTAAATATTGAATATTTTCTTCTAAAAAATTGTGTAGTGATTGAACCATATTCATATCCCCTTTGTATTTTTTATATCAACATAATCATAACTGATTTTCCTTCAACATGAAAGCACTATCATTCCAGTAAATTCAATATATTGCATATTCTTCACCTCATGTACAACTGTTCATACAACATGTAATTTTTACTTCATTTTTCAAAAAATAAATAATTAAACTATTGAGTTGTATTAGAATTTGATATACTAAAATTCATAATAATTAGGAAGAAGTGGTTAATGTGTTAGATTGGTTTCAATTAGCCAGTAATAAGGAAAATAGAATGATACAGATGCGCCGATATATGCATCAATATCCTGAACCTTCTTTCGAGGAAACTTGGACGCATAATTATATTCTAAATCAGCTCAGTCATCTTGATTGCGAGATCGAATCACCTATTGGGCGTAATGGTATTAAAGCAACATTTAAAGGAAAAGAAAATGGCCCTACTGTGGCTTTTCGCGCTGACTTTGATGCTTTGCCGGTACAAGAACTTAACGATGTACCCTATAAATCTAAAAATGATGGATTAATGCATGCATGTGGTCATGACGGACATACAGCAATCTTATTGGGTGTCGCTGAAATTGTGCATGAACACCGTCATTTACTAAAAGGAAATGTGGTCTTTATCTTCCAATATGGTGAGGAAATTATGCCTGGTGGTTCTCAAGAAATGATTGATGATGGTTGCTTAAATGGTGTAGACAAAATTTATGGTACACATTTATGGAGTGGTTATCGTACTGGTACAATATATTCAAGACCTGGTGCTATTATGGCGTCACCAGATGAATTCTCAGTTACAATTAAAGGCAAAGGTGGACATGGTGCTAAGCCACATGAAACCATTGATCCTATTGTCATTATGGCAGAGTTTATCCTGAGTGCACAAAAGATCATCTCTAGAACAATTGATCCTGTAAAAGAAGCCGTACTCACTTTCGGTATGGTTCAAGCGGGATCATCGGATAGTGTTATTCCTGATAGTGCTTTTTGTAAAGGAACTGTGCGAACATTCGACACAGAACTTCAAACTCATATACACAATAAAATGGATAAGTTATTACAAGGACTTGCGTTAGCAAACGACATAACTTATGACTTGGAATACATTCGTGGTTATTTACCTGTACATAACCATGTAAATGCATATGAAGTTGTTAAACAAGCGGCGAATGACTTACATTTGCGTTTTAATGAATCTGAATTAATGATGATTGGTGAGGATTTCTCTCACTATTTAAAAGTACGTCCAGGTGCGTTTTTCTTAACTGGGTGTGGCAATCCAGACAAAGGCATAACAGCGCCACATCATAACCCTCACTTTGACATCGATGAGTCTGCATTTAAGTATGCGGCTAGTGAGTTTTTAAAGATTTTAGAAATTGAACAAGTATTTTAAAATTGAATAAATTTATTTAGATTTTGTATGTCTATGATTACTCTTACATTGAGTTGGTCATAGGCATTTTTTTTATTATTAAGATGAGATTGAAAAAGCATAATCTGAAAACTAGAAATAAGATTAAAATGTAAATATGACATTTACAAAAATAAAAAAAAGACTCCCAATAGGGAGTCTCATTTAGAAATAAGGAATAATTAAAATTATTCGATGATTTCAGTTACAACGCCTGATCCTACAGTACGTCCACCTTCACGGATTGAGAAACGAGTACCGTCTTCAATCGCGATAGGAGCGATTAATTCTACTGTCATTTCAACGTTGTCGCCAGGCATAACCATTTCTGTACCTTCTGGTAAGTTAACAACACCAGTTACGTCAGTAGTACGGAAATAGAATTGTGGACGATAGTTTGTGAAGAATGGAGTGTGACGTCCACCTTCGTCTTTAGATAAAACGTATACGTCTGCTTTGAATTTTGTGTGAGGTGTGATTGAACCTGGAGCAGCTAATACTTGACCACGTTGTACGTCTTCACGAGCAACACCACGTAATAATGCACCGATGTTGTCACCAGCTTCAGCGTAGTCTAATAATTTACGGAACATTTCTACACCAGTAACAGTTGTTTTAGAAGTGTCATGGATACCAATGATTTCAACTTCTTCACCAACTTTGATTTGACCACGTTCAACACGGCCTGTAGCAACAGTACCACGACCAGTGATTGAGAATACGTCCTCAACTGGCATCATGAATGGTTTGTCAGAATCACGTTCTGGAGTTGGAATGTAATCATCAACTGCTTGCATTAATTCTAAGATTTTTTCTTCGTATTGAGCATCGCCTTCTAAAGCTTTTAATGCTGAACCAGCGATTACAGGTACATCGTCACCTGGGAAGTCGTATTCAGATAATAAGTCACGTACTTCCATTTCAACTAATTCTAATAATTCTTCATCGTCAACCATGTCAACTTTGTTTAAGAATACTACTAATGCTGGTACACCAACGTTACGTGATAAAAGAATGTGTTCACGAGTTTGTGGCATTGGACCGTCAGCAGCAGATACTACTAAGATACCGCCGTCCATTTGAGCAGCACCAGTGATCATGTTTTTAACATAGTCAGCGTGTCCTGGGCAGTCAACGTGAGCATAGTGACGTTTGTCAGTTTGATACTCGATGTGTGCAGTATTGATTGTGATACCACGTTCTTTTTCTTCTGGAGCGTTGTCAATCATGTCATATGATTGTGCTACAGTGTCACCATTTTTAGCTAATACAGTTGCGATAGCAGCTGTTAAAGTAGTTTTACCATGGTCAACGTGACCGATAGTACCAATATTGGCATGTTCTTTTGAGCGATCAAATTTTTCTTTTGCCATTATTAAATCTCTCCTATTCTAGTAAAAGTTATTTCAATATTATCTCTCATGATAGTTTCTCACCATCATGAGACATAATGATTGTTAGAATTCATAATTCATTTATAATGCATTTTCAGTAAAAAATCAATTCATAAAGATGTTCGCTTAATTAATAAGCTTACGCTGTATTTTACCTAGAAATTCTAGCTAAAACAAGTTTAATTATTCACCTTTATTTTTTTTGATGATATCATCAGCAATTGATTTTGGAACTTCTGCATAGTGATCGAAGTACATAGTGTAAGTACCGCGACCTTGAGTGTTAGAACGTAATGAAGTTGCGTAACCGAACATTTCTGAAAGTGGTACATAAGCGTTAACAACTTGTGCATTACCACGAGGTTCCATACCATCAACACGTCCACGACGAGCTGTTACGTCACCCATGATATCACCCATGTATTCTTCAGGCATTTCGATTGTTACTTTCATCATTGGTTCTAAGATAACTGGATCACATTTTTTAGCAGCTTCTTTAAGTGCTAATGATGCAGCAATTTTGAAGGCCATTTCAGATGAATCGACATCATGGTATGAACCATCAAATAATTTTGCTTTAACATCGATTAATGGATAACCAGCTAATACACCGTTTTCCATAGCATCTTTAAGACCAGCTTCAACTGATGGAATGTATTCACGAGGAACTACACCACCAACGATAGCGTTTTCGAATTCGAAACCTGCGCCAGTTTCGTTTGGTGTGAATTCAATGTGAACATCACCGTATTGACCACGACCACCAGATTGTCGAGAGAATTTACCTTGAACTTGTGCAGATTGCTTGAATGTTTCACGATATGAAACCATTGGCGCACCTACATTACATTCAACGTTGAATTCTTTCTTCATACGGTCAACTAAGATGTCTAAGTGTAACTCACCCATACCACCGATGATAACTTGTCCAGTTTCTTCATCTGTGTGTGCATGGAAAGTAGGGTCTTCTTCTTGTAATTTAACTAAAGCTTGAGTCATTTTATCTTGGTCAGCTTTAGATTTTGGTTCTACTGATAAGTGGATAACTGGTTCAGGGAATTCCATTGATTCTAAGATAATGTCATTCTTTTCACCACATAATGTGTCACCAGTACCTGTATCTTTAAGACCAACTGCAGCAGCGATATCGCCTGAGTAAACAGTGTCGATTTCTTGACGTGAGTTAGCGTGCATTTGTAATAAACGACCTACACGTTCACGTTTGTCTTTAGTTGAGTTCTTAATGTAAGAACCTGATGTTAAAGTACCTGAATATACACGGAAGAAAGTTAATTTACCAACATAAGGGTCAGTCATAACTTTGAATGCTAATGCAGCGAATTCAGCTGAATCGTCTGGTTTAGCAATTACTTCTTCTTCAGGATTTTCAGCACGATGGCCTACGATTGGTTTAACATCTAAAGGTGATGGTAAGTAGTCAATTACTGCGTTAAGCATTAATTGAACACCTTTGTTTTTGAATGCTGTACCGCAAAGTACTGGGTAGAATTCTACGTCAGTAGTTGCTTGACGAATTGCATCTTTCAATTCTGCTACTGAAATTTCTTCATCACCAAGATATTTTTCCATTAATTCATCGTTAGTTTCTGCAACTGCTTCGATTAAATTAGAACGAGCTTCTTCTGCTCTTTCTTTGTGATCTTCAGGAATTTCAATTTCGTCAATTTCAGTACCTAAGTCATTAGTATATTTGAAGCATTTCATTTCTACTAAGTCGATGATAGCTTCAAATTCGTCTTCGGCACCAATTGGTAATTGGATAGGTGCAGCGTTAGCATCTAAACGATCATGTAATGTACTTACAGAATAGTCGAAGTTAGCGCCTAATTTATCCATTTTGTTTACGAATACGATACGAGGTACACCGTAAGTTGTAGCTTGACGCCAAACTGTTTCAGTTTGAGGTTCTACACCTGATTGAGCATCAAGTACAGTAACCGCACCATCAAGTACACGTAAAGAACGTTCAACCTCTACAGTGAAGTCTACGTGTCCTGGAGTATCGATAATGTTTACACGGTGGCCATCCCATTGAGCTGTTGTAGCAGCTGATGTGATTGTAATACCACGGTCTTGTTCTTGTTCCATCCAGTCCATTTGTGAAGCACCTTCGTGTGTTTCACCAATTTTGTGGATACGACCTGTATAGTAAAGAATACGTTCAGTCGTAGTTGTTTTACCAGCATCAATGTGAGCCATGATACCGATGTTACGAGTGTTTTTCAAAGAAAAGTCTCTAGCCATTGTTTTTCTCCTTCCAGTAATTACTGAATAAGTACTATTGAATATGGCGATGCCCTAAGCATGAGCCATCTTATTTGGTAAACCAATGTGACGGAACACACTCAGGGTTAAAGCTTTAATCTTACCAGCGGTAGTGAGCGAATGCTTTGTTCGCTTCAGCCATTTTGTGAGTGTCCTCACGTTTCTTAACGGCACCACCTGTATTATTAGCAGCATCTAAGATTTCGTTAGCTAAACGATCTTCCATAGTTTTTTCACCACGAAGACGAGCGTAGTTAACTAACCAACGTAATCCTAGAGTAGTACGACGTTCTGGGCGAACCTCAACTGGTACTTGGTAGTTTGAACCACCCACACGACGAGCTTTTACTTCTAATACTGGCATAATGTTGTTAATTGCTTCTTCAAATACTTCTAAAGCATCACGACCACTGCGTTGTTCTACAAGGTCAAATGCTGAATAAAGAATTCTTTGTGCTGTTCCGCGTTTACCATCTAACATGATTTTGTTGATCAATTTTGTAACTAATTTAGAGTTATGAATTGGATCTGGTAATACGTCTCTTTTAGGTACTGATCCTTTACGAGGCATAATTAAAATCCTCCCTTCCTATTATAGTATATTATTAAAAATTGAAATTAAAATTTACACAATCTTAAACTTAATTTTTAGGTTTTTTAGTTCCGTATAATGAACGGCCTTGTCTACGTCCGTCAACACCTGAAGTATCAAGTGCACCACGTACGATGTGGTAACGCACACCAGGTAAGTCTTTTACACGTCCACCACGTACAAGTACTACACTGTGTTCTTGTAAGTTATGGCCGATACCAGGGATGTATGCGTTGATTTCAATATTGTTTGATAAACGCACACGTGCATATTTACGTAACGCTGAGTTAGGTTTTTTAGGTGTCATAGTACCTACACGAGTACAAACACCACGTTTTTGAGGTGAATTTAAGTTAGTAAATTGTTTCTTTTTACTATTAAAACCTCTGTTTAAAGCTGGTGAATCTGATTTTTTAGATTTGCTTTGTCTAGGTTTACGTACTAATTGGTTAATAGTTGGCATTGAAATGTCCTCCTCTCTTCACTTTTTAATTCCACACATCCAGGTGGTTCATTTTTAGGTTAAATAAAATTTAGTAAGCAATATACTTACTAATTCTCATTCAATAACGCAACAATAGTCGCATTAACGTTAATACCTACATAACTACCTAAAGCATGCTTGCTTTGAAAATAAGTAATAGGTATATTTTTATGATTGATTAAACTAAATACGCGAGCTAACAAATGTACCTCAACGTCTTGAGCAATAATCAAAGATGCAACTTGATCTCTATTTAACGCTTTAAGCGTTTCTTTAAGACCAACTACATAGTGTTGTTTGTTAAAGCGTGCAACTTTTTCATTAGACATTAAAATATCCTCCAAAGTTCTGCTTGCATCAACCTTTACAATAATAACACTTAAATCAGCATTAAGTCAACATATTTTGCAGACTTTTTACTAATTATAAAAAATAAAGAACGAGAACGAGACTATCGTCTCAAAAGATTGATAAGTCCCGCCTCGTCAATATTGAAATAAATATGAATTTAGTTTTATTTCATTAATTACTCAATGATTTCTGCTTCTTCAGTTTCAGTAACTGGTGTTTCAGCTTTATCATATTTAACGTCACTATAACGTCTCATACCAGTACCAGCTGGAATTAACTTACCAATAATAACGTTTTCTTTAAGTCCAAGTAAGTCGTCGCGTTTACCTTTGATTGCTGCATCTGTAAGTACACGAGTTGTTTCTTGGAATGATGCTGCTGATAAGAAGCTTTCAGTTTCAAGAGACGCTTTTGTAATACCAAGCAATACTGGTTTAGCAGTTGCTGGACGTTTACGTTCTTTAAACGCTTCTCTGTTTGCATCTGTAAAGCTATGAATGTCAACCAATGAACCAGGTAATAACTTAGTATCACCAGCTTCGATGATTCTAACTTTACGTAACATTTGTCTTACCATTACTTCAACGTGTTTATCGTCAATTTCTACACCTTGCATACGATAAACTTTTTGAACTTCTTTAAGTAAGTAGCTTTCAGTCGCATTTAAACCAGCAACAGCTAGGAAGTTCTTAGGTTCGATTGAACCTTCAGTTAATACTTCACCACGTTCAACTGATTGACCGACTTCTACTTTTAATCTAGAAGTACCTGAAGCTAAGTAAGATCTTGTTTCATTAGCACCTTTAACAACAATTTCTTGTTGGCGATCTTTTGCTAATTTAATATCTTCAACGACACCTTCGATTTCAGTAATCACAGCTTGACCTTTTGGATTACGTGCTTCAAAGATCTCTTGGATACGTGGAAGACCTTGAGTGATATCGCTTCCTGCTACACCACCTGTATGGAATGTACGCATTGTAAGTTGGGTACCAGGTTCACCGATTGATTGAGCAGCGATTGTACCAACTGCTTCACCCACTTCAACTTTTTCACCAGTAGCAAGGTTTTTACCGTAACATTTTTCACAAACACCGTGACGTGTGTTACATGTAAATGCTGAGCGGATGTACATTTGTTCAATACCGGCATCAGTGATTTTCTTAGCGATTTCAGCAGTGATTAATTCGTCTGGACGGATGATGATTTCATCAGTTTCAGGATGACGAATTGTTTCTTTAGAATAACGTCCTTCAATACGTTCGATGAATGGTTCGATCATTTCTGTACCTTCTTTGATATCAGAAACTAGTAAGCCGCGGTCTGTGCCACAGTCTTCTTCACGAACAATAACGTCTTGAGCAACGTCAACAAGACGACGAGTAAGGTAACCAGAGTCAGCTGTTTTAAGGGCTGTATCGGCAAGACCTTTACGCGCACCGTGTGTAGAGATGAAGTATTCTAACACTGTTAAACCTTCACGGAATGAAGATGTGATTGGTAACTCAATAATTTTACCTGATGGTGCGGCCATTAAACCACGCATACCAGCTAATTGTGTAAAGTTAGATGCGTTACCACGTGCACCAGAATCACTCATCATGAAGATTGGGTTTGTTTTCTCAAGAGATTGCATTAATTCGCCTTGAATTTGATCTTTGGCATCTGTCCAAATTTCAACAACGGCATTATAACGTTCATCTTCAGTAATTAAACCACGATTAAATTGTTTAGATACACGTTCTACTAATTTTTCGTGCTCATCTAAAATGTCTTGTTTATCTGGAAGTACAACAATATCTGCTACACCAACAGTGATACCAGCTTTAGATGAGAATTTGAAACCTAAATCTTTCATACGGTCAAGCATCATAGATGTATCAGTGATACTGAATCTATTGAAGACTTCGGCAATAATATTACCTAAGAATTTTTTATTGAATGGTTCAATAAGTTCTTGTTCTTCAAAGTATGCTTTAAGTCCACCTTCACCTAATTGAGTTGGATCAATAAAGTATTTGTCAGGTGTTTTACCTTCAAGATTTGTTTGACTAGGTTCATTGATGAATGCGAATGAATCAGGAATGATTTCATTGAAAATCACTTTACCTACTGAAGTAGCTAAAATTTTGTTGTTTTGAGCTTCTGTGAATGTAGGGTTGTTAAATGATTTCGCATGTACACCAATACGAGTGTGTAAATGAACATAGCCATTTGCATAAGCTTTAAGCACTTCATTTGTATCATTAAAGATAGTACCAGTGTTCACTGCATCTTTACGTTCTAATGTTAGGTAATAGTTACCTAATACCATATCTTGTGATGGTGTTACGACAGGTTTACCGTCTTTAGGGTTCAAGATGTTTTGAGCAGCTAACATTAACATACGTGCTTCAGCTTGTGCTTCTTTAGATAAAGGAACGTGAACGGCCATTTGGTCACCGTCAAAGTCCGCGTTGTAAGCTGTTGTTACAAGTGGGTGTAGACGGATAGCACGACCTTCAACTAATGTAGGTTCGAATGCTTGGATACCTAATCTGTGAAGAGTAGGTGCACGGTTAAGTAATACAGGGTGTTCTCTGATTACATCTTCCAATACGTCCCATACTTCATCGTCCATACGCTCAATTTTACTTTTAGCATTTTTGATGTTAGTAGCAATTTCACGTTGAACTAATTCCTTCATTACGAATGGCTTGAACAATTCAAGCGCCATTTCTTTAGGTAATCCACATTGATACATTTTTAAGCTTGGACCAACAGCGATAACTGAACGACCTGAATAGTCAACACGTTTACCAAGTAAGTTTTGACGGAAACGACCTTGTTTACCTTTCAACATATGTGAAAGTGATTTCAATGGTCTGTTACCTGGACCAGTAACTGGACGACCACGACGACCGTTATCGATTAAAGCATCAACTGCTTCTTGCAACATACGTTTTTCGTTTTGAACGATGATGCCAGGAGCACCTAAGTCTAATAAACGTTTTAAACGATTATTACGGTTAATCACACGACGGTATAAATCATTTAAATCACTTGTTGCGAAACGTCCACCATCTAACTGAACCATTGGACGGATTTCAGGTGGAATAATTGGAAGTACGTCTAAAATCATCCACGCTGGATTATTACCAGAGTTTCTGAATGATTCAACAACTTCTAAACGTTTAATCGCACGTGTCAATCTTTGACCAGTTGCAGATTCTAATTCGTCACGCAATGATTTTAATTCTTCGTCTAAGTTAATTTCTTCTAATAGGTCTTTAATACCTTCAGCACCCATTTTAGCTACAAATTGACCTGGGTATTTATCGTAATATTCTCTGAATTCAGCTTCAGATAATAATGATTTTTTCTCTAAGCCTGTTGGACCTGGATCTACTACAACATATGAAGCGAAATAAATAACTTCTTCTAATGCTCTAGGAGACATGTCTAATAAAAGACCCATACGACTTGGAATACCTTTAAAATACCAAATATGTGAAACTGGAGCTGCTAATTCAATGTGTCCCATTCTTTCACGACGTACTTTAGATTTAGTTACTTCTACACCACATCTGTCACAAACCATGCCTTTGTAGCGTACACGTTTGTACTTACCACAACTACATTCCCAGTCTTTTGTAGGTCCAAAAATTCTTTCACAGAAAAGACCATCTTTTTCTGGTTTCAATGTACGATAGTTGATTGTTTCTGGTTTTTTTACTTCACCGTATGACCATGAACGGATTTTTTCAGGTGAGGCTAAACCGATTTTCATATAATGGAAATTATTTACATCAATCAAGGAGCCTACCTCCTTCAATTTAGATTAGCTGTGCCATTTGATTGATTTACATCTATTGAAACTAAAACAAGTCATATGATTATAGGGAAGAAATCAGCACGATTAGCTTATTTTTAGTTTAAATCGAACTGAGTTTCTAATCCCTTACTTTTTTATAACTTCAAATTCTAATTAGTCAGTAGTTTCTTTTTGAGTTTCAGGAACATCTTTTTGTTGTAAATCTACTTTGCGCTCAGTTGCATCTTCATCATCAACATCAGCCATTTCGATTTCATTATCTTGTTCATCCATAACTTTGACATCTAAACCTAAACTTTGTAATTCTTTCATCAATACGCGGAATGATTCTGGAACACTTGGTCTAGAGATGTTTTCACCTTTAACGATAGCTTCGTATGTTTTAACACGTCCTACTGTATCGTCAGATTTATAAGTTAAGATTTCTTGTAATGTGTAAGCAGCACCATATGCTTCTAGTGCCCATACCTCCATCTCACCGAAACGTTGTCCACCGAATTGTGCTTTACCACCAAGCGGTTGTTGTGTAACTAGTGAGTATGGACCAGTTGAACGAGCGTGTAATTTATCGTCAACCATGTGTGCAAGTTTAAGCATGTACATAACACCAACAGAAATACGATTATCGAATGGTTCACCAGTTCTACCATCGTATAAGACTGTTTTACCGTCACGAGCCATACCTGCTTCTTCGATTGTTGACCATACATCATCATCGTTCGCACCATCGAATACTGGAGATGCAACATGGATGCCTAAGTTTTTAGCAGCCATACCTAAGTGTAATTCTAATACTTGTCCGATGTTCATACGAGATGGTACACCAAGTGGGTTTAACATGATGTCAATTGGACGTCCATCTGGTAAGTAAGGCATATCTTCTTCAGGTACAATCTTAGAGATAACCCCTTTGTTACCATGACGACCACACATTTTGTCCCCAACATGGATTTTACGTTTTTGTACGATGTATACACGTACTAATTGGTTAACGCCTGGAGATAAAGTATCATCGCCTTCTTCACGGTTAAATACTTTAACATCTAGAACGATACCACCAGCTCCGTGAGGTACACGTAATGATGTATCACGTACTTCACGTGCTTTTTCACCGAAGATAGCGTGTAATAATCTTTCTTCAGCTGTTAATTCAGTCACACCTTTAGGCGTTACTTTACCTACTAAGATGTCACCGTCTTTAACTTCAGCACCAACGTAGACAATACCACGATCATCTAAGTTTTTAAGTGCATTTTCTGAAACATTTGGAATATCACGAGTGATTTCTTCAGGTCCTAGTTTAGTATCACGAGCTTCTGATTCATACTCTTCAATATGAATTGAAGTATAAACGTCATCTTTAACTAGACGTTCACTCATAATAACAGCATCCTCATAGTTGTAACCGTCCCAAGTCATGAAACCAACGACAACGTTACGACCTAATGCCATTTCACCTAATTCCATTGATGGTCCGTCAGCTAAAATTTCATTATATTCAACGACATCGCCAACTGAAACAATTGGACGTTGGTTGTAACAAGTACCAGTGTTTGAACGTTTGAATTTAGCTAATGGATAACGATCTAATTCACCTTCATGTTCAGTACCGTTTTCTTCTACTAAACGACGAACTAAGATTTCTTTAGATTCAACATGTTCAACGCGACCTCTATATTTAGCTGTAATTGCAGCACCTGAGTCACGTGCAGCAACATGTTCCATACCTGTACCAACAAATGGTGCTTCTGTGTTCATCAATGGTACTGCTTGACGTTGCATGTTTGCTCCCATTAATGCACGGTTAGAGTCATCATTTTCAAGGAAAGGAATACATGCTGTCGCAGCTGAAACTACTTGTTTAGGAGATACGTCCATGTAGTCCATTTTCTCTTTAGCCATAACTGTGTTATTACCACGGAAACGACATACGACTTCATCATCTAAGAAACGACCATTTTCATCTAAGCGAGAGTTCGCTTGAGCAACTACATAGCTATCTTCTTCATCAGCTGTTAAGTAGTCGATTTGATCTGTAATAGAGTTAGTGTCTAAGTCTACTTTACGATATGGTGTTTCAATGAAACCAAATTCATTCACACGTGCATAGCTTGATAATGAGTTAATCAAACCAATGTTTGGTCCCTCTGGAGTCTCGATTGGACACATACGACCATAGTGAGAGTAGTGAACGTCACGTACTTCCATTTGAGCACGTTCACGTGTTAAACCACCAGGTCCTAATGCAGAAAGACGACGTTTATGTGTTAACTCAGCTAATGGGTTAGCTTGGTCCATGAATTGTGATAATTGAGAGCTACCGAAGAACTCTTTAATTGACGCAATAACTGGACGGATATTAATTAATTGTTGTGGTGTGATAGAGTCTGTATCTTGAATTGACATTCTTTCACGTACAACACGTTCCATTCTTGATAAACCGATACGGAATTGGTTTTGTAATAATTCACCAACTGAACGTAAACGACGGTTTCCTAAGTGGTCAATATCGTCTGTGTAACCAATACCATTTAACAAGTTAAAGAAATAACTCATTGAAGCAATGATATCTGCTGGTGTAATACATTTAACTTCTGAATCTGGTAACGCATTACCGATTACAGTAGTCGTACGACCTTCTTCATCATTTGGTACGTAAACTTTGATTGATTGAATCTCAACAGGTTCATCAATAACTGTACCTTCTAATTCAAACACTTCACTATTAGCATTTGTTTCTAAAACTTCCATAATTTCGTCTAATTTGCGACGGTCTAAAACTGTACCTTCTTCGGCAACAATTTCACCAGTTTCGCTATTAACGATTGGTTCTGCTAATTTTTGGTTAAATAAGCGGTGTTTTAAGTGTAATTTTTTATTAGCTTTGTAACGACCAACACTTGCTAAATCATAACGTTTAGGGTCGAAAAAGCGTGAATAAAGTAAACTTTTCGCATTTTCAACTGTTGGTGGCTCACCAGGACGTAAACGTTCGTATATTTCTAATAATGCTTGCTCAGTATTTTCAGTGCCATCTTTTTCAAGCGTATTACGTAAATATTCACTGTCTCCTAATAAATCAATAATTTCTTGATCATTTGAGAAGCCTAAAGCACGTAATAATACTGTTAATGGTAATTTACGTGTTCTATCAATACGTACATAAACTACATCTTTAGCATCTGTTTCATATTCTAACCATGCACCACGGTTAGGGATAATTGTCGCATCATAGTTTTCACGACCGTTTTTGTCAATTTTTTCATTGAAATAAACGGATGGTGAACGTACTAATTGAGACACGATTACACGTTCTGCACCATTGATTACGAATGTACCTGTATCTGTCATTAATGGGAAGTCACCCATAAATACTTCTTGTTCTTTAACTTCGCCAGTTTCTTTGATTATTAGACGTACTTTAACACGAAGAGGTGCAGCATAAGTAGCGTCACGGTTTTTTGATTCTTCTAAATCATATTTTGGTTCACCTAATCGATAATCTACAAATTCTAAAGAAAGGTTACCTGTGAAATCTTCAATTGGAGAAATATCACGGAACATTTCTAATAAACCTTCTTTTAGGAACCAGTCGTAAGATTTAGTTTGAATTTCTATTAAGTTTGGTAATTCTAATACTTCTGAAATTCTCGCATAATTTCTACGTTTACGATGTCTTCCATATTGGACAACTTGACCTGCCAAACAGATTCACCCCTCAAATATTGTGTGATGAACCAATACGCGTAAAAATCGTATAACAAGACAAAAAGAAAACGGCAACACAGTTGATGACACCATTTTCGATTCTACATTTATTCTTGTTTATCGTACTCTTTTCGCGTAAAAGTACACACTTATTGAACATAAATTTTTACATTTTATAACTATATCAGAATACAACTTTGAAATCAACCTTTTCGGCTTTTCAATATATAGTATCCTTTATTCTTGTTAACAACTTCGACATTATTGAAAATTTCTTCCATTTTCTTTTTAGCAGAAGGCATACCTTGTTTCTTTTGAATCACAACGTACAACTCACCTTGTGAATTTAACTGTTGATATGCTTCTTCAAAAATACGATGAACAACTTCTTTGCCAGCTCTAATGGGAGGATTGGTTAGTACATAATCAAAATGACTATCCTTTAGTTGTGATAAACCATCACTTTCTTTAATAATGACGTTATCAATTTGATTTGCTTTTTTATTCTTTTCAGCAAGATTTAACGCACGATGATTCACATCAACCATAGTAATTTGATGATGTGGCGAAACTTTTGCAATCATTAATCCTATCGGACCATACCCGCATCCGACATCAGCAATCGTCTTACTTGGTCCAGGAGGATGCTCGTTTAAAAATGTTTGTACTAACGTGTCTGATCCAAAATCTACTTGTGCTTTTGAGAACACACCTGCATCTGTAGTTAAATTTAATTGATGGGAATGATAATGATATTGAATGACTCTTTCATCACTTTGTACATCTGGATTTTCATCATAATAGTGTCCCATAACGTCACCTCTTTTTTCATTGTTCATCTTTATTTTACTAGAAAATGAAGTAAAAACCCCGTTATCGTGATAACGGGGTTTTAATTTCTCAAAGAATTCGGGTTAGTTCTGATAATGTATTATTAATACATTAAAAACACATAACCTTCGATATTAAGTTAAGATACTAGAATTATTTTAATTCTACAGTAGCTCCAACTTCTTCTAATTGTTCTTTAAGTTTTTCAGCTTCTTCTTTAGCAACGCCTTCTTTGATTACTTTAGGAGCGTTATCTACTAATTCTTTAGCATCTTTTAAGCCTAAGCCAGTTGCTTCTTTAACTGCTTTAACAACTTTGATTTTTGAAGATCCAGCAGAAGTTAACTCAACGTCAAATTCAGTTTTTTCTGCTGCTGCGTCTCCGCCACCAGCTGCACCAGCTGCTGCTACAGGAGCTGCTGCTGTTACACCAAATTCTTCTTCAATTGCTTTTACTAAATCGTTTAATTCTAATACTGACATTTCTTTAATTGCTTCAATGATTTGTTCTTGATTAGCCATTTTATATTTCCTCCAATTATTTTAATTTTTTATGCGCAATTATTCAGCGCTTTCTTCTTTTTGTTCTCCAACAGCTTTAACCGCATAAGCGAAGTTGCGTACTGGAGCTTGTAATACTGATAAAAGCATAGAAACAAGACCATCGTGTGAAGGTAATGAACCAACAGTTTTAACTTCTTCTGCTGAAATAACGCTACCTTCCATAACGCCTGTTTTGATTTCTAAAGCTTCGTGTTCTTTAGCAAATCCTGCGATAACTTTCGCTGGTGCTACTACATCTTCAGTTGAAGTTGCAACAGCTGTAGGACCTGTTAAGAATTCATCTAAGCCTTCGATACCTGCTTGTTCAGCTGCACGACGAACCATAGTGTTTTTGTAAACTTTATACTCAACACCAGCTTCACGTAATTGTGAACGTAGTTCAGTTACTTCTGCAACTGTTAAGCCACGGTAGTCAACGATAACAGTTGAAACTGAATTTTTAAGTTGTTCAGCAATAACATCAACTTGTTGTTTTTTAGCTTCGATAATAGCAGACATTCAGACACCTCCATTTTTATTTTTGGTGCTTTTTAAATTTCTCAATAAAAAAAGCACTTTCTACCCACGGCAAAAAGCGCTTGAAAGATCATTTTTATGATCACACGTTCAAGTCAATTTTAGCCTCGGCAGGATGATTTTTAAGTTATACTATAACTCCTACTGTCTTAGGTAAAATAATCACAATAAATAATATAACCTCATTATTGTAATATGTCAATCACTTTTCCAATTTTTTTACTATAAAATGAAATAAAGTTATTACTTCTCTATCGACTACTCGTTTCTTCGCCATCATATATGAAGACATAGACTTCAATATACTCGGAATAAATAAATTCCATTTATAGATTGCATCATGTTCACACAAAATTTATTTCTGTATATACATAAAAATAACCTGTGACATTCGAAAAGTCACAGGTTCTATAATTAAATAAGTTTGCACTTAATTATAATTTAAATGATGAAGTATCAATTTTAACTCCAGGACCCATTGTTGTAGTAACAGCAACAGATTTGAAGTAAGTACCTTTAGCAGATGATGGTTTAGCTTTAGCTAATACATCTTGTAAAGTTTTGAAGTTTTCAACTAATTTTTCATCGCTGAATGAAACTTTACCGATTGAAGCATGTACGATACCTGCTTTTTCAGCACGGTATTCAACTTTACCAGCTTTGATTTCTTCAACAGCTTTTTTAACATCCATAGTTACTGTACCAGTTTTAGGGTTTGGCATTAAACCTTTAGGTCCTAATACACGACCTAATTTACCAACTTCGCCCATCATGTCTGGTGTAGCTACTACTACGTCAAAGTCGAACCAACCTTGTTGGATTTTTTGTACGTAGTCAGATTCACCTACGTAATCTGCGCCTGCTTCTTCTGCTTCAGTGATTTTGTCACCTTTAGCAAATACTAATACACGTTGTGATTTACCAGTTCCGTTTGGTAATACTACTGCACCACGGATTTGTTGGTCATTTTTACGTGTATCAATTCCTAAACGGAAAGCAACTTCAACTGATGCGTCGAAATTAGCAATGCTTGTTTCTTTAGCTAAGCTGATTGCTTCTTCAACACTATAATGTTTAGTACGATCAACTTTATTAGCTGCTTCTTGATACTTTTTACCTTTTTTAGCCATTTATTGTTCCTCCTTTAGTGGTTTTAGCGGAATTTCCTCCCACGCTTACTTGTGCCTAACACAAGTTAAGAGCAGATAACAGATGAATGTCTAATGTTTGAGTAATCTTAAGAAAGATTACTAGTCACCCAGACTAATCATAGACAATATTGTCGTTGTCATTTCTGTTACCTGCTATCGTCTATCAGTTTATTTCAAAATTAAACTAACTTTGTATTCATTAATTATTGTACAGTGATACCCATACTACGAGCAGTACCTTCGATAATACGCATAGCTGCTTCTTCGTCTGCAGCGTTTAAGTCTTGCATTTTAGTTTGAGCAATTTCACGTACTTGATCTTTAGTTACTGTAGCAACTTTAGTTTTGTTAGGTTCACCAGAACCTTTTTCTACGCCAGCTGCTTTTTTAAGTAGTACTGGAGCCGGTGGAGTTTTAGTAATGAATGTAAATGAACGATCTTCATAAACACTGATTTCTACCGGAATGATTAAACCTGCTTGTTCTTGTGTACGTGCGTTGAATTCTTTACAGAATCCCATGATGTTTACACCTGCTTGACCTAATGCTGGACCAACTGGTGGTGCTGGGTTCGCTTTACCTGCAGGAATTTGTAATTTAACTACTTTTTCTACTTTTTTAGCCACGATGTGCACCTCCTTGATATCGTGATGTGGTCACAGGGCTCAGTTTTGCCCTCCCACTCATAAACATTTCGTGACGAAATGAGCGCTATAAAAACGCGACCACATTATTTTAACACTGAACCAACTTAAAAAGCAATAGTAAAATTTCATCTTTTTGGTTGTTCAATATTTTTCCAAATTTAATTGATTATAGTTTTTCTATTTGATCAAATTCAACTTCAACTGGTGTTTCTCTTCCGAACATATCAACTAATACTGTTAATTTAAATTTATCAGGTTCGATTTCTTGAACTTCTCCAACTTGATTAGCGAACGGTCCTGATTTAATACGAACTTGTTCTCCGACATCTAGTTCTACATCGATTGTTTTTTCTTTAAGTCCCATTTGTTTTAAAATGAATCTCATTTCTTCAGGTAATAATGGGTTTGGTTTAGAACCTGCTCCAGCTGAACCAACGAATCCTGTAACACCAGGTGTGTTACGTACTACATACCAAGATTCATCAGTCATCACTAGTTCTACAAGTACATAACCAGGGAACGTTTTTTTAAGTTGCTTTTTAGCTTTACCATCTTTAACTTGTGTTTCTTCCTCTTCAGGTATGACAACTCTAAAAATCTGTTCTGTCATATTCATTGATTCTACTCTTTTTTCTAAATTCTTCTTAACTTTATTCTCATATCCAGAATACGTATGCACAGCATACCAACGCTTTGCGCCAACCTCTTCAGACATGTTGTCACTCCTTATTCTTATCTAAATAGTTCAATTAAATTCCCAATACCTATATCTAATACCCAGAAAAAGACCATAAAGAAGATTACTGTAGAAACTACAATTACAGTATATTTAAAAAGTTCTTCTTTTGTTGGCCAACTCGTTTTTTCCATTTCACTTTTAACGCCTTGGAAGAAACTATCTTTTTCTTTGTTTGTGCCCTTATCTTTAGCCATCAAAATTACCTCCATACTCACAGTTAGTTAACCGTTGACTTTAATAGCAATACTTTCACTATTATTTAGACTCTTTATGAATCGTATGTGCATTACATCTCGAACAATATTTTTTTATTTCTAGTCTCGTTGCAGAAGTTTCTTTTTTCGGTACGTTATAATTTCTAGTACCACAAACTTCACAAATTAAAGGTACTTTTTTCAAATCAGTTCACCTTTGCTCATTTTAATACCAGTATACTATACATAAACCTAACATTAAATGTCAAACAAGCGCCGTTATGTATGAGTTGATACAACTTAATAAAGACGCTTCAATAAATAGTACTTCATTTTCATTTTACAACGTTGAATACTATTGTAAACCACTTTATCTTTAATACCTAGTTGTTTTGCAATTTCACTAGGTGAATAATCAGACATTAGTAATTCAGCTACGCTTCGCTCGAATCGACTTAATACTGTTAAACTACTCACTAGCAATTCTCGCTTCTCTTTTATCATGCAAATATCTTCAATATGTTTACTTGATTGATTCAATTTGTAGTCAATAACATAGTCATTAATGATGCTATCATGCTTATCAGTCTCAATATATTTCCTTCTCCAAAAATCATTTCGCATCGATCGTACGATACAATTCAAATAGTGTTCGAAGGGAACGTCTGTACTAAAATCAAATGTATGAAGTGCTAAATAAATCCTGATTAAAGTTTCTTGTACTAAATCTTCAATATTTTCATTTTTCATTCCATAACTTTTAAATTTTATAAAAAGTTTAGGTTATATGTGGTTTACTATATCTATAAATAATCTCTCTTGTTCGTGACTACTACGACTATTTTGGAATGCTTTAAAGGTCTTCTCTAGTTGTATAAATTGATGTGCCATAAACCTTACCTTTCAAATTAAGTTAGGCAAAGTTTATATGAAGTCATTTTCAAAAGACAAGTGGACGATTTTAATCTTTGTTATGATTTCCACGTCTAATCTTTTCAAATTCTGCTAATACATCATTTGATAACGAAATGCGTGTTCTCGGTTTACTTTCTGTGAAATCATCTAATGACTTACTCACTGTGATTTCATTTTCTCTTAAATCACGCCACATCTCTCTCGAAGATACACGATATGCGCCAGCGCCAAATATTGCATGTTGCTCGCTCATATCACTGGTTACAACGGTAATATGTGTCGTGTGCTTGTTATATAAATTATAAACATAACGTTCTATATAGCTATCCGCAGTCTCTTTTTCTTTTGTAAATACTGTTTTCACACCATGATAAATGTATTCTCTTTCTATACCTGATTGTTCATATGCATCAAACACACATACAATTTCATCAGCTACAACAACATTATAGTTTGCTATAGCATCTAATAATTGCTCTCGTGCTTCTTGCAAATTATCTTTTGCAATTTTACCGAGTTCAGGTGACTGTCCAATCATATTGTAGCCATCAATTATCAAATATTTATCTTTCATGCGTTATCTCCGACTTGATGACGTTTACGATATACTTCATACATCATTAAACTAGCAGCTACCGATGCATTGAGGCTATTAACATGTCCAACCATAGGTATTTTAATGTAAAAATCACATTTATCTTTCACTAATCTACTCATGCCTTGTCCTTCACTACCGATAACGATAGCTAATGGCATATCCGCCGCCATATCTCTATAGTCTGTTGCATTATCCACTTCAGCACCTGCTACCCAGTAGCCATGTTCTTTTAATTCGTCAATTGTTTTTGCTAAATTCGTAACACGCATAACTGGAACATGTTGTATCGCACCTGTTGATGCTTTAGCAACTGTTTGCGTTAACGCTACTGAACGTCTTTTAGGAATAATAACACCATCAACACCGCTAGCATCTGCCGTTCTCAATATAGAGCCTAAGTTATGAGGATCTTCAAGGCCATCTAAAATCACTACAGTTGATAAACCTTCTTTATCCTTTTGAGATTGAATAAATTGATCGAAATCAGCATATTCATATGGTGCAATAAGTGCAGCAACACCTTGATGAGGTGCATTTGCTAAATTATCTAATTTGGATTTTGGAACTGTTTGCACAATCAATTTTTGCTCTTTAGCATTTTGTAAAATATCATTGATTTGTTGCTTTCTGATTCCCTCTTGTATCCAAATTTTATTAATTGTATGGCCAGAAACAATCGCTTCTTTAACAGCATGCCTACCGACAATAACGATATCTTCCACTGTTTTCACTACCTTTCATTGACTGTTTGAACAATCATATCAAGTAAATTTTCCAATCTTTCTTCTTGATGATCTAAATATAAATATCCAATGACTGCTTCTAAACCAGAACTTTTACGATAAGTTTGAATATCCGTATTTTTAGCCTTAGTGTGACTTTTAGCATTACGACCTCTTTTAACAATATCTAATTCTTCATCCGTGAACCAACCCATTTCAAATAATGTTTCTAAAGTTTGCGCCTGACTTTTCGCAGACACATAACTTTTCGAAACTTGATGCAATCGATTAGGCTTACTTTGTAATTTAAGAACGATATATTCTCGCACGTGCTGGTCCAACACTGCGTCACCCATGTAGGCTAGTGTTAACGGGTTTAACAATTTAATATCCATATTATCCACGTTTAAAGCGCACACCTTGTGGCGTATCCTCTAATATAATGTTTTGTTCTTTAAGCATGTCTCTTATTTCATCTGCACGTGCAAAGTCTTTATTTTTACGCGCTTCATTACGTTCTTCGATGAGCTTTTCAATATCTTCATCAAGTAACATATCTGATTTATTACCTTTTAGTGGAACTCCAAGTACATCACTAAATATCTGATAAACTTCTTTGAATCGAGAAATGACTTGAGTAGATGTATTGTTCTCTAAAACATATTTATTCGCAAGTTTAGATAAATCGTACCAAGCCGTAACAGCATTAGCAGTATTGAAATCATCATCCATTACTGTCTCAAATTGCTCTAAAATAGCATCAATTTGTTCGATATATTTAGATTGGTCAACGATGTCTGTCGCGATTGTTTCACGTTCTTCTATTAATTGATAGCTATTACGAATGCGTTCTAAACCACTCTTAGCTGCATTAACAAGTTCTAGATTATAGTTAATAGGACTTCTATAATGTACGCTAATCATGAAGAATCGCAGTACGTCAGGATCTACTTCTTTTATGATGTCATGAACTAGTATAAAGTTACCTAACGATTTACTCATTTTCTCGTTATCTATATTTATAAAACCATTATGCATCCAGTAATTAGCAAATGGGGCATGATTATGCGCTTCTGATTGCGCAATTTCGTTTTCGTGATGAGGGAATTGTAAGTCAGAACCACCAGCATGAATATCAATTGTTTTGCCTAGTTCATGAAACGCCATTACTGAACATTCAATATGCCAACCTGGACGCCCTTCACCAAAAGGACTTTCCCAACTAATTTCACCTGGTTTTGCTTTTTTCCATAAAGTAAAGTCTAACGCATCTTCTTTTTGTTCCCCAGCTTCTATTCTTGCTCCTACCTTTAAATCATCTAATGACTGATGGCTTAATTTACCGTAACCTTCAAATTTGCGTGTTCTGAAGTAGACATCGCCGTCACTCTCATAGGCGTAACCTTCATCAACTAGCTCTTTAATAAAATCAATAATCTCATCCATATGATTCATTACACGTGGATTCGAAGTCGCTTTCTTAACGTTTAATGCACCAACATCTTCATAAAACGCTTTAATGTATCTATCTGCAATATCCGGTACACTCTCATTCAATTCCTTAGAACGGTTTATTAATTTATCGTCTACATCTGTGAAGTTTGAAACATAAATCACTTCGTATCCTTTATATTCAAAATATCTACGTACAACATCATAATTTATGGCAGGACGTGCATTACCAATGTGAATATAATTGTATACTGTCGGACCACAGACATACATTTTCACCTTACCTGGTTCGATAGGTTCAAATGTCTCTTTTTGACGCGTTAATGTATTATATAATGTAATCATCTTTAATCTCTCCGTTCTTCGCTTTTTCAAGTTGTTTTTCTAGTTGCTTAATTTGTTCATATAAAGGGTCAGGTAAATTACGGTGATCAAATGTTTTACCGATACGTTTACCCTCTTGTTTAACAATATGCCCCGGAATACCGACTACAGTCGTGTAACTTGGAACTGATTGTAATACCACTGAATTCGCACCAATATTCACATTCGAATCAATTTGAATATTACCTAACACTTTTGACCCAGCTGCGATTAATACATTATCACCAATATCAGGGTGACGTTTTCCTTTTTCTTTGCCCGTACCACCCAGTGTTACACCTTGATAAATAGTCACATTATCACCAATTGTACAAGTCTCACCAATTACTACACCCATACCATGGTCTATAAATAAGCGCTTGCCAATTTTCGCGCCCGGATGTATTTCAATACCTGTAAAGAAACGTGATACTTGAGATATAATTCTCGCCAATACATAGCGTTTCTTATTATATAATTTATGTGCAATAAGGTGACTCCAAACTGCATGTAATCCAGCATATGTTGTAATAACCTCAAATGTTGTACGAGCTGCTGGGTCTTGTTCAAATACCATTTTCACATCGTCTCTCATTCTTTTTATCAAGACTGTCGCCCCCTCAGTTTTTTAAAAAGTTTAAAAATTTCCAAATTTAATAGCAAAATACTTAAATACATTCTAAATAAAATAATTAGCGCCCCTAACACTTAAGATGCTAGAGGCGCTACTGCACGGTTCCACTCTGTATTCTAGATAAATGCAAGCTAGTATATCTATATAACTATAGGTTACTAGATTCACTTTATCATACTCATTTACTATATTTAGTTGATTATACAAAGGTGCATTCAACATCGTCTATGGCGTACTCACAGCAACCGTACACTCTCTGATATCATAGTCCAATATTTACTAATCCTTCGTCTTTAAATACTCATACCAAAATGGCTTCGCCATCTTTAACTTTATCATATTTGCTTTAATGTAAAATTTCAAGTGTTAGATAAGTTAAATTAGCATCTCATTCGCGCAACTTGCCTGATGTCCTTTACACGAATTTTTTCAATCGTGAAAGTACTTTATCTTTACCTAATACTTCAATTGTATTAGGTAATTCAGGACCATGCATTTGACCAGTTACGGCAACACGAATAGGCATGAATAATTGTTTACCTTTAATACCTGTTTCTTTTTGTACTTCTTTAATTGTTTTCTTAATGTCAGCCGCTTCAAATGGTTCTAAAGCTTCTAACTTACCATATAAATGTGTCATCAATTCAGGAACTTGTTCTCCATTAAGGACTTCTTGTTCTTCTTCTCCTAATTCAGGCATCTCATGGAAGAACATTTCAGATAAAGGTACAATTTCGCCTGCATAGCTCATTTCTTTTTGATATAGTGCCACTAATTTGCGACCCCATTCTTTATCATCTTCACTTGGAGATTCTGGGATTAAATTAGCTTTAATAAGATGAGGCAATGCAAGTTCAAATACTGTGTCAGTATCTTTTGTTTTCATATATTGGTTATTAACCCATGCTAATTTTTGTCTATCGAACATTGCTGGTGATTTAGAAAGACGTTTTTCATCAAAGATTTTAATAAATTCTTCTTTAGAAAAGATTTCTTCCTCTCCTTCTGGAGACCAACCTAATAATGTAATAAAGTTAAATAACGCTTCTGGCAAGTAACCTAAATCACGATATTGCTCAATAAATTGTAAAATTTGGCCATCACGTTTACTTAATTTTTTACGTTCTTCATTAACAATTAGCGACATATGACCAAAGCGTGGCGCTTCCCAACCAAATGCTTCATAAATCATAAGTTGTTTTGGTGTGTTAGAAACGTGATCATCACCACGAATAACATCGGAAATTTCCATGTAATGATCATCGATAGCTACAGCAAAGTTATAAGTAGGGATGCCATCTTTTTTAACGATAACCCAATCACCTATATTGTTTGAATCGAATGAAATTTCACCTTTAACCATATCATTAAACGTATACGTTTGATCTTGAGGCACACGGAATCTAATTGATGGGCGACGACCTTCAGCTTCAAACTGTTGACGTTCTTCTTCAGTTAAATGTGCATGTTGACCACCGTAACGAGGCATTTCACCACGTGCGATTTGTTCTTCACGTTCTTTTTCAAGCTCTTCTTCAGTCATGTAACATTTGTACGCTTTATCTTCGTCCAATAATTGTTGAATAAGTGGATTATAGATATCACCACGTTCTGATTGACGATAAGGTCCATAACCTTTGTCTTTATCGATTGATTCGTCCCAATATAATCCTAACCATTTTAAGTTATCAAATTGAGATGACTCACCATCTTCAAGGTTACGTTTACTATCCGTATCTTCAATACGCACTACGAAATCACCATCATAATGCTTAGCAAATAAATAATTAAATAATGCAGTTCTTGCATTACCAATGTGTAAATATCCAGTTGGACTTGGCGCATATCTCACTCTAATGCGTTCACTCATCGTATTCACTCCTATAAATATTAGTTATGTTTTAACTTCGAATTTATACGCTTTATCTAATACAGGCTACAAACTTTACACTCTAACCGAGTCGTTCTACGCCAGTAAGAAACATCTTCAAACCATTAGAAAAAAGCTATTCTAAACTATCATTTTAGACATGTTCCCGAATAACTTTCCACTTTACATTACCCTTAGATAAAAGTTCGCATTTCTTCATTATTGTAGCACTAAATCAATGCTTTGATAAGTCACTTGTTTACGCTATAGATTATCATTAATTCATACATCTACTTTATGTAAATAGGTTCCATGCTTCGCTTCTTGAAAAGAGTGCCCTCCACATTTAGCGTTTCACATGAAACCTAATCACTTACAATAATTTAATTTTTTTATAATTGAACGTATCTTCTTAATCTCTAAGTTTAAAGAACATATTTATCATTACTCTGAATCGTCTATTTTTTTAGCGAAAATAATACGTCCTGATGATGTTTGTAATAAACTGATGACTTCTAAATCTACATGTTTACCTACAAGTGATTTCGCATTGTCAACGACTACCATTGTGCCGTCATCTAAATAGCCTACACCTTGACCAGGCTCTTTACCCATTTTAGTCAATAGAATATTAATACGGTCACCCTGATGAACATTCGGTTTAATTGCTTCAGATAAGTCGTTTACATTTAAAGCTTTAATTCCTTGGACGTGACATACTTTATTTAAATTAAAATCGGTAGTAATCACATGCGCATGATAAGTCTGTGCTAACTTTACCAATAGTTCATCAATATCACTGTGAGACTTTTGTGGATGTATCACGCGTGTAGGATACTCTAAGTCATACAATTCATTTAATATATCTAAACCGCGTTGTCCTTTCTCACGTTTCACACTATCATTCGCATCAGCTACAACTTGAAGTTCATTAATAACACCTTGCGGGATAAGGATTTCACCATCTATAAAACCACAACGAATGACATCTAAAATACGTCCATCGATAATTGCACTTGTATCTAAAAGTTTAGGTACAGCACTAATATTACTTTTAGACATAGAGCGTGCCATATTTTCCGGCAAGAACATCAACATTTCGTCACGCTTTTTTAAACCAAATTGGAAACCTAAATAACATAGCAATAATGTAATAATAAGTGGTACTAGATGATTTAATATCGTGTTTCCAATCATTTCTAGAATAAACGAAGCCATAACTGATATAAATAATCCAATGATAAGTCCAAGTGTTGCAAATAAAATTTCAACAGCACTACGTTGCATAATCCAATGTTCAATGGCTTTAAAAGTTTTCGTAACTTTATTAATAAAGAAGCCAAAAATCAAGAAAAATACTACTATTCCAATTAAGCCATCAATATAATAGTTATGTAAAAATGGGTAACCATCAATATTAAAATCCTTGAGTATTTCAGGTATCAGCAAAATACCAAGTGCAGCACCTAGAATAATATATATGATGATTACAATTCCTTTTAGTACTTTCATAAGTCTCACCTCTTTTTCACTTTATTTACGATTTGAATGCATATTTTAGTGCATCATGTACTGTAGACACTCCTACTACTTTAATGCCTTCAGGAAATTGCCATCCACCGATATTTGTCTGTGGAATAATAACACGTTCAAATCCTAATTTAGCTGCTTCTTGAACACGTTGTTCAATTCGAGAAACACGTCTCACTTCACCGGTCAAACCTACTTCTCCAATATAACAATCAAGCCCATCTACTGCTTTATCTTTAAAACTTGAAGCTGTTGCTACTATAACACTTAAATCAACTGCCGGCTCTGTCAATCGAACGCCACCAGCTACTTTAATATATGCATCTTGTTGTTGTAATAAATAGTTTTCTTTTTTCTCTAATACAGCCATTAATAAACTCAAACGATTATGATCTATACCCGTTGCCATACGTCTAGGATTATTAAATGTTGTAGGCGTCACTAAGGCCTGAACTTCTATTAATAGAGGTCGTGTACCTTCCATTGTTGCTACAATCGTTGATCCCGGCACATTGGTAGAACGTTCCTCTAAGAACATTTCAGAAGGATTTTGAACGCCTTTTAATCCGCTTTGTTTCATCTCAAAAATGCCCATTTCATTAGTAGAACCAAAACGGTTCTTAACCGCTCTCAAGATACGATAAGCATGATGCTCATCTCCCTCAAAGTACAGTACAGTATCAACCATATGTTCTAATAGACGCGGTCCTGCAATTTGACCTTCTTTTGTAACATGTCCGACGATAAATGTTGCAATATTCATTTGTTTAGCAATATTCATTAAACTCTGTGTACTCTCTCTAACTTGAGACACAGAACCAGGTGCCGAACTAATTTCAGGATGATATATTGTTTGAATAGAATCCACAACTAAAATATCAGGTTGTGCTTGTTGAACTGTTTGATGTATTACCTCTAAATCTGTTTCTGCTAACACATTTAAATTACTCGAATCTTCATCTAGTCGATCGGCACGTAATTTAGTTTGATTTAGTGATTCTTCACCTGTAATATACAGTACATTTAATTTTTGTGACAATGATGCACAAATTTGCAGTAATAACGTTGATTTACCAATACCAGGATCTCCACCTATTAACACTAAAGAACCACTTACAATGCCACCGCCTAAAACGCGGTTGAACTCTTTTGATTCTGTCTGAACTCTCGGTGTCACTTCATTCTTAATATCATTTAATTTCTGGACTTTTGCACTAGACGTTGATGTCTTTACGCCGTGTTTGGGATTTGAAGCTTTTTCAACAATTTCCTCCATTTGATTCCATGACCCACAATTAGGACACTTTCCCATCCATTTTGGAGATTGATAGCCGCAAGCCATACACTCAAAAATTACTTTCTTTTTGGCCAAAATTGCACCCCCGATTTTTCTTTGAACAAATCTATTTTATATGTAACGTTGCACAATGACAAATGTAAACTTAAGTAAATTAGTATAAATTTGATTCTATTTATTTTAGTGATGATTAATACTTATAATGATTAAAATTGATTCATTGAAATCAAAAAAATTAAAGCTGAGACATTCGAATATGATATGTCTCAGCTTATATATTTAACATTAATTTTATTGTATTATGCTTCAGTTTCAGTTACTTCGTTGCCTTCATCTGAAATACCATTATTTTTTTCATTGATATTATATTTAAATTCATCACCATCATGGTCGATGACAACTTCTTTACCTTCAATTTGGTTACCGTCTAAAATTAATTCACTCAAGTTATCTTCAACTGTTTTTTGAATAGCTCTGATTAATGGACGGGCACCGTATTCTGGATCATAGCCTTCTTCAGCAATTTTTTCTTTTGCTTTATCAGTTACAACAATATTAATATCTTGCTCAGATAGTCGTTGTGTTAGTTTATTAACCATCATTGTAACGATTTCTTTCAATTCATCTTTAGAAAGTTTATGGAATACGATGATGTCGTCAACACGGTTTAAGAACTCTGGACGGAATGAATTTTTCAATTCTTTCATCATAGTCTTGCGAATTGTTTCATAGTCATGACCTTCAGAACCGCCACCGAAACCAGCAAAACGTTGATCTTGTAATTCTTGTGCACCGACATTTGAAGTCATGATAATCACTGTATTTCGGAAATCAACTTGACGTCCTTTTGTATCAGTTAAATGACCATCGTCTAGAACTTGCAATAGAATATTAAATACATCTGGATGCGCCTTTTCGATTTCATCAAATAAGATAACTGAGTATGGTTTACGTCTTACTTTTTCAGTTAATTGGCCACCTTCATCATGACCTACATAGCCTGGAGGCGCTCCAACTAAACGACTCACAGCATGTTTTTCCATAAACTCACTCATATCAACACGAATCATTGCATCTTCTTCACCAAACATTGATTCTGCTAATGCTCTAGCTAATTCTGTTTTACCTACACCTGTTGGACCTAAGAAGATAAAACTACCGATTGGACGTTTAGGATCTTTCAATCCTGCACGAGCACGGCGTACCGCTTTACTAATAGAAGTTACAGCATCATTTTGGCCTATAACTCTATCATGTAACGTTTGTTCAAGATTTAATAATCGATCTGATTCAGTTTCATTAATTTTTGTCAGCGGGATACCTGTCCAACCTGCAATGACTTCACCAATATCTTCTTTAGATAGAGAAGTGGATTGATCGCCTTGAGTTGTTTTCCACTCATTTTTGGCATCTTCATATTGTTTTTCAAGTTTAGTTTGTTTATCACGTAAATTAGCAGCATTTTCAAATTCTTGAGCATGAACTGCTGCGTCTTTTTCATTTTTTACTTTTTCAATTTCTTGCTCAATTTCTTTCAAGTTATTTGGTGTTGTATGACTTTTCAGTCTTACTTTTGAACTTGCTTCATCAATTAAATCAATCGCTTTATCGGGTAAGAAACGATCTGATACATAACGATCACTTAATTTAGCAGCCGCTTCAAGTGCTTCATCTGAAATATTGATGCGGTGATGTGCTTCATAACGATCACGTAATCCTTTTAAAATTGCAATTGTGTCTTCAACTGTTGGTTCATCAACTTGAATAGGTTGGAAACGACGTTCTAACGCTGCATCTTTCTCGATGTTTTTACGATATTCATCTAATGTTGTCGCACCGATACATTGTAATTCACCACGTGCTAATGCTGGTTTTAATATATTTGACGCATCGATTGCGCCTTCAGCTCCACCAGCACCAACTAATGTGTGTAATTCATCAATGAATAAGATTACGTTACCAGCTTGATGAATTTCTTCCATTACCTTTTTCAAACGTTCTTCAAATTCACCACGATATTTAGTTCCAGCTACAACTGTTCCCATATCAAGTGACATCACGCGTTTACCTTTAAGTGTCTCAGGTACTTCATTATTAACAATAGCTTGAGCAAGGCCTTCTGCAATTGCAGTTTTACCTACACCGGGTTCACCAATTAGTACAGGATTGTTTTTAGTACGACGACTTAACACTTCAATTACACGAGTAATTTCTTTATCTCTACCAACAACTGGATCTAACGTTCCATCTTTGGCAATGACAGTTAAATCACGTGCTAATCCATCTAATGTAGGGGTATTATTTGATTTATTTGCTGTAGCATTTTTATTGCTCATTTCAGGACTACCTAGCGCTTTGACGACTTGGGCACGCGCTTTCGTAATATTTAAATCAAGATTAGCAAATACACGAGCAGCTACGCCTTCATTTTCACGAATTAAACCTAGTAATATGTGTTCTGTACCTACAAAGTTATGGTGTAACTTTCTTGCTTCATCCATTGAAAGTTCAATTACTTTCTTAGCTCTTGGTGTATAATGCAATGTTCCTGTTTGATCTTGTCCGTGACCGATTAATTTTTCGACTTCTTCAATCACTTTATCTTCGGTAATATTAAAGCTTTCTAATACTTTAGCAGCAATACCTTCTGGTTCTTTCATTAAACCTAATAACAAATGTTCTGTACCTATATTAGAATGATTTAAACGTATTGCTTCTTCTTGTGCGTGTGCTAGGACACGTTGTGCACGTTCAGTTAATCTACCAAATAGCATATATTTTTGTACCTCCTATTGAGTATATTCTCTTAATATATTTGCTCTCTTTTCATTTACAGAGATTGTTTCATCTTCATCGTTATAGATAAACGCTGATTGAATACTTACCATTAATTCATTAAATTTAAAATCACTCAATGTTAAATACCCTAAATCGATACCTAATTTCACTTCACTTAAACGATAAGAAGCTTCTTCCATTGAAATGATTCGACTATTTTGTAAAATACCCAATGACCGATAAATACGGTCTAGCGTTTCTAATTCATTGTATTGAGTTAAACGTTCACGAATTTGCATTTCTTCATTTATGATTTGTTGAACAACTTCAGTTAAATTATCTATGATTTCATCTTCAGTCTTACCAAGTGTTAATTGATTTGAGATTTGATAAATATGGCCATACACTTGCGAGCCTTCTCCATATATACCTCGAATTGTAAAACCGAAACGATTAATTGTCTGTGCAATACGATTCATACGTTTCATAATGGATAATCCTGGCAAGTGTAACATCACACTTGCTCGCATACCTGTACCAATGTTTGTTGGACACGTAGTTAAATATCCTAAATGTTCATCATAACTAATGTCTAGTGATTGATCTAACGTATCATCAATCTCACTAGCTTTGTTATATAAGTCTTGTAAAGATAAATCGGTGCCCATTGCTTGTATGCGTATATGATCTTCTTCATTAATCATAATGCTTATTGATTCATCTTTATTCAATAACACTGCTGATGCGGGTTGTTTAATCAGTTCAGGACTAATTAAATGTTTTGCAACAAGTTTCATTTTGTTTTGTTGATCCATTGTATCCAAACGCATTAGATCTAAATCAGGCAATACATCTTGTACTTCATTTATAACTCTGAAGCCATCTTGTTCTGATGGAAACATGAGTGGGTGAACGTGATTTTCTAAGTTTCTAGCCAATCGAATTCTTGATGACATAACAATTGGAGATTCTTCAGTTTCCTTCATCCATTCACTGATATGTGCATTCATATCACTCATTGCGTTCCACCCCGCTCTCGTCTTTCAAGGCTTTTATTTCGTCTCTAACGATTGCAGCTTCTTCAAAGTTTTGTTCATCTATTAGTACATTAAGATACTTTGTTTTTTCCTCAATTTGTTTCTTGATGGCAAGTTTCTTGTGAGAAGAACGAGGTGTTTTACCTACGTGTTCAAATTGTCCACCTTGAACGCGTCTTACTATATCTACGATGTCATCTTTGAAAGTGGCATAACAATTTGCACACCCGAATTTCCCTACATGCGCAATATCTTTTAATGTCATCTTACACGTTGGACATCGCTTCTCTTCTTGAAAAGCTACTTCATGGAAATTAATACCATGTTTCGTTGCCAAATGTTGCAATATTTGTTTGACGACAAATGCTTCTTCAATATCGTCTTGAAACTGAGAATGTGGGGATGGCGTTTCATTTTGTTGCCAAGGGTTTTCACCTTGAGCACATATAGAACATACCCATTTCTCAGAAGTGCCTTCTTTACTTTTTACTGTAAGTTTAACCTCTGCTTCATTTAAATGACAGTTTTCGCAAAGCACACATAGACACCTCGCTTTTCTATTAATAAAAATTAATGATTGGTAACAAACGTTTTAAAATATTCGCTCTAATAATATCTCGAGCAACAACATCCATTTTCAAAGTCTCACGATCAACTATAACTTGAATCATTCTTGCTTCTCTTTCACTAATGAGACCTTTATCTAGCAAACCATCTAAAATATAGTAAGCTTGTTGCTGGGAAATGGATGGCCCAATGATTTGCAACAGATGATTAATATACCCCGTTGCATCTTTATTTTCAATTTTGGTGATTCGGATATAACCTCCACCACCTCGTTTACTTTCTATTTCATAACCATGTTCGTTTGTGAATCTAGTTTTAATGACATAATTTAATTGAGAAGGTACACAGTCGAACCGTTGAGCAATATTTGCTCGTTGAATTTCTACCACGTCTTCATTACTTTCTTCGAATAACTTTTTAATGTATTGTTCTATGATGTCAGACATGTTGTGCATGTTTTACCACCTCTTTTGACCTTCTTTGACTATATTATATGAGCATCTTTGACCTTTTTCAACCAATTTGTTTTTTAATTTTCTAAAATTATTGATGTTACATGTAAGAATTTATTGTATTATATTAGTTAAGTAAATTTAAAGGAGTAGAATTATGCATATTCTTATTGGGATTATAGGGATAATTTTCTTTTTGGCACTTGCATTTTTGTTTAGCTCTGACAGAAAAAATATCCGCTGGCAATATGTTGGTATTTTATTAGTTATCCAACTTGTGTTCGCGTTTATTTTATTGAAAACGACAGCAGGTATTACAGTTATTGGGGGCATTTCGGAAGGATTTAACTACTTATTACAAAAAGCTGCAGAAGGGGTCAACTTCGTGTTTGGCGGATTTAAGTTCGTAGATCCTAAAAACCCACCATTCTTCTTCAGTGTGTTACTACCAATTGTATTTATTTCAGCATTAATTGGTATCTTACAATATACTCGAATCTTACCATGGATTATTAATGTTTTAGGATTCTTAATTTCTAAAATTAATGGTATGGGACGTTTAGAATCATACAATGCAGTTGCTGCTGCAATCTTAGGTCAATCTGAAGTATTCATTTCATTGAAACAACAGTTACCTTACATACCTAAACAACGTTTGTACACATTAACAGCTTCAGCAATGTCTACAGTATCAGCGTCAATTATTGGTGCATACTTCACATTGATTGAACCTAAATATGTTGTTACAGCTGTTGTATTAAACTTATTTGGTGGTTTCATTATTGCTTCAATCATTAACCCTTATAAAGTTAATGAAGAAGACGATAAACTATTAGTAGACGAAAGCGAAACTAAAAAACAGTCATTCTTCGAAATGTTAGGAGAATACATTTTAGATGGTTTCAAAGTTGCAGTAATCGTAGGCGCAATGTTAATTGGTTATATTGCAATCATCGCATTATTAAACGGTTTAGTAAGTGGTGCATTTAGCTTAGTATCAGGTGGCGCAATTAAATGGGACTTCCAAACATTAATCGGATTTGTCTTTGCACCATTAGCATTCTTAGCTGGTGTACCTTGGGAAGACGCTGTTAAATCAGGTTCCGTTATGGCAACTAAATTATTATCTAATGAATTTGTTGCAATGCAATCATTAGGTAACTTAAAAGATATATCTGAACATGCGAAAGGTGTAACGTCTGTATTCTTAGTATCATTCGCAAACTTCAGTTCAATCGGTATTATCTCAGGTGCCATTAAATCACTTAACTCTGAAAAAGGTGATGTCGTAGCGCGCTTTGGACTTAAGTTATTATTTGGTGCAACATTAGTATCATTCATTTCAGCTGCAATTGCTGGTTTCTTTATCTAATATCGAAATTAAATAACCTAGAACTTCCAATTTATAAAGAAGTTCTAGGTTATTTTTTTGCAAATTGAAGACTTTTAAAACGTCCCCAAACTTGCCATTATTCATTTATTTAACCATATGATCAATAAAGTATTGCGTTACTCTGTAATCATCTGTTAATTCCGGATGGAATGATACGCCCAAATATTTGCCTTGCTTTACTGCTACAATCTTATCGCCAACTGTGCTTAATATTTCTACGCCCTCTTCAACACTAGCGATATGAGGTGCTCTAATAAATACACCTTCAATGTCTTCAGCAATACCTTTAATATCTAACTCTGCTTCAAAACTATCTACTTGTCGTCCAAATGAATTACGTTCAACAGTTATGTCTAATTTCTTCAAATAGCCAGTTTCACCTTCGACATCTTTCGCTAGTACGATAAGACCTGCACATGTGCCAAACATTGGTAAATCAGATTGTTGTAATTTTTCTTTAAATCCATATAAATCCATTAATCTTCGCAATGTAGTAGATTCGCCACCTGGAAGAATTAACCCATCTATCTCATCTAATTGTTCAACCTTTTTAACTGCAATACCTTCGTGACCACTAAGTTCAATATGACGGATATGTTCACGTACGGCACCTTGCAATGCTAATACACCAATCTTCATATATTACCAACCACGCTCTTGCATACGTTCTTCTAATGAGATTTGATTAATATCTAAACCTTTCATTGCTGTGCCTAATTCTGAAGCTAATTTGCCAATAAGCTCATAATCTTGGTAATGCGTTGTAGCTTGAACAATTGCTTTAGCAAATTTCTCAGGATCTTCAGATTTGAAAATACCTGAACCAACAAATACACCATCAGCACCTAATTCCATCATTAAAGCAGCATCTTGAGGTGTAGCAACACCACCAGCTGCAAAGTTAACTACTGGTAAACGTCCGTGATCTTTGATTTGTTTTAAAACTTCATAAGGCGCACCAAGTTCTTTAGCATAAGTCATAATTTCATCGTCATTCATCACAACTAAGCGACTAACTTCTGAATTAACTTTTCTCATATGTCTAACTGCTTCTACAATGTTACCAGTTCCAGGTTCACCTTTAGTACGTAACATTGCAGCACCTTCACCAATACGACGCGCAGCTTCACCTAAGTTACGACAACCACATACAAAAGGAACCGTGAATTGATCTTTTCTTAAATGATATTCTTCATCAGCAGGTGTTAATACTTCTGATTCATCAATATAATCTACGCCCATAGCTTCTAACACACGTGCTTCAGTAATATGACCAATACGTGCTTTCGCCATAACTGGAATTGATACAGCATTCATTACTTCTTCAACAATTTTAGGATTAGCGCTACGTGCTACTCCACCAGCTGCTCTGATGTCAGATGGTACACGTTCTAAAGCCATAACCGCAACTGCGCCAGCTTCTTCTGCAATTTTAGCTTGTTCTGCATTAACAACGTCCATAATAACGCCGCCTTTTTGCATCTCAGCCATTCCTCTTTTAACTCGATCTGATCCTACGATTTTAGACATAAAATTAACCCCTTTTCCAATTTGATTAAATTCATTTTAAGTTATAAACTGATATTTAAAAAGGTACAATTTATTTATAAAATTAGGGGTCAGTTATTAAAATGAAAAAGCAAAAATTATATATCTCACTTTATGAACAATTAAAAAACCAAATTATAGAAGGTCAATACCAAGCACAAGACAAATTTCCATCGAAACGCCAGTTAAGTGAACATTTATCTCTTAGTCATACAACGATTGAACACGCCTATCAACTCCTACTTGATGAAGGTTTTATATACTCTAAACCACGTTCTGGCTATTATGTTTCCGATATTCAGTCATTACCTGTCATCAATATTAATAATCAATTTATAGAAACCGAACCTAAGACACCTGAGAGCAAACAATACAAGTATGCTTTTAATTTAGCTGAAATTGATGCAGAATACTTCCCCCTCAACCTTTTCCGAAAGTATGCAAAAGAAGCCTTTGAAGATAATGAATTAGAACTTTTAGAAAAAGGAGATATCCAAGGGGAATTAAATTTACGACAACAAATTGCCCATTATCTATTTAATAGTAGAGGGGTTTCGTGTCATCCCAATCAAATCGTCATTGGATCTTCTACAGAGCAGCTGCTAAACATGATTACAGATTTACTTAAAACATCATCTTTTATAATAGAAAAACCAAGTTATCCGCCCATAAAACATGTTTTAGATAAAAACAAGCATAATTATATACAGGCAACAGTTGAAAAAGATGGAATTAATATGACTGACATCATAAATTCTAATAATGATATTGTTTATATAACACCGTCACATCAGTTTCCTACAGGATATGTCATGAATTTAAAGAAACGAACACAGTTAATTAAATGGGCACATCAACAAAATAGCCGATATATAATTGAGGACGATTATGATTCAGAATTTAGATATTACGGTAAACCTATTCCTGCTTTACAAAGTTTAGATAAAAATGACAAAGTGATTTATATTAGTACATTTTCAAAGTCACTTTACCCGAGTTGCCGTATTGCTTATATTGTTTTACCTCAAAAATTATTACAATCTTATCTGTCAATGCCTTATAAAGAAAGCAACACAGTACCTGTTCATATTCAACAAATTATTGCTAACTTCATGTCATCTGGAAGTTTTGAGCGTCATTTAAATAAAATGAGAAAGATTTATAGAGAGAAACTAAATTATATATTAGAACGTTTGAAGCCACACGAAGATCAATTAAAAATCGAAGGTGCTTTAACAGGAATGCATTTTACTATAACTGTTGACAATGGACTTACAATGTCTCAATGCCTCCACAATGCTGAGAAATTGAAATTAAAATTAAACGTTTACAATTATGCGGAAGAAAACGAACTACTTCCAAAATTTATTATTGGATTTGGTGGTATTCCGAATCATAAACTTAAAGCGCATACTGACGTTTTAATAAAATCATTAACTGTATAGTGAAAAAAGCACGTCGGTAAGTTAAAAACTTATCGACGTGCCATCGTTTATATTAAATAATAATTAGACATTAATAGTTTCTTAATAAAGTTCAAGTGCTTTCTTCCAATTATAAGAAATCAATACAGCTACACTCATCACCAATAGTATAATCACAAGTTCAGATGCCATATAACCTTGTGACAGATGAACAGTAAATAAAGCTCCAAGCATAATTACGATAAAGCCGGCAGCTATATAATTAGCAAATAAACCAATAATCATTAAAATGCCTCCGATGAATTCAAATAATCCTAAAATAACACCGAAGAAGGCAGGGAAACCTAAATCAGACATCATTGCCATTGGCTCTTTAAAGCCACCAAATACTTTTTGAGCACCATGTATTGTAAATGTAATACCTAACATAAGTCTTATTAATAATAAACCAATTCTCATTGTCCGTCGTTCTCCTTTATGATATATTTATTATATTTAATATAGTACATATACTACATGATGTTAAATGCTATTTCAACCATATTCTTAATTCATCGACTTTAAAAGCTTACTTTTCGTAAAGCTATCACACTTTGATTTGTTGATATCTTATTAAACCTTTGGTTTTAATTTTAGGCATAAAAAAAGAGACTTTCCGGTCTCAATATCGGCTCATCGCATCCATACGATTTGCCTGGCAACGTCCTAC
>NZ_VUKI01000045.1:0-6548 GCF_008385775.1 Staphylococcus sp. GDX7P312P
TTTTTACTTTGCAACAGAACCGAAAAATCGCTAATTATTGTATAGAGAATAATTTTGATAACATTTTGAAATGACTAGAAATCTTGTAATGTCTGAATATGTCAAAACTATCTTAAAAAATAGTACATTCTAATTATGCTCTTACATGAAATTTGAAGTAAATTCAAAAATTGTTTTTTCATTAGGGCGTTAAAGAAATATAAATTTAAAATAAGGCGTGGTATAATCTTATGAAGAAAGGGAGTATAGAAGTAGTATGTTAGTAACAAAAAAGGCAAAAATCATTGAATTATTTATTATAAGTGTATTAACAATTATAGGTATAGGATCACAATTTTTTTCCAATTTAGCTTATAGCTTGAACCAAGGAATTTTACAAACTTCATTTGGTATAGGATCAAAACAATTAATTATTCCATCTATCATAGGGAACTTCATGTTTGCTTTAGGAGTACCTTTCGGACACATATTTGCACATAAGTTCGGAACAAAAAAAATAGCACTATTTTTTTTGTTTTCCTTTTTTATAGGTTCAATTATAGGTATCCTTTCATTTGATATTTTTTCACTATCTTTGGCAAAAATTATACAAGGTTTTAGTACTGGAATATTATTTTTTACTCTTCTACCTAAATTATTTCTAAGCTTTCCGAAAAGATTTAAGAATGTTTTTTTATTAATTGTAATAATTGGATTATTTGGTGCTAATGCACTTGGAGGAGTTTCAGGCAGCCTATCTTTAGAATTGGATAAGTGGAAATGGATTTTTATAATCAACATAATTTCGAGTTTATTATGCTTTATTTTAGGCGTTTTCTTTATAGAAGATGATAAAGGAACTGTTTCAAGATTTGATAAGTTTAATTATTTACCTATGTTGTTTTTAATATTTTCAACTATCTTTTTAACTTTACCTATGATAATGATTACTCAAAAAAGTAGACTGGATTTCAATATGATTGTTTTTTTATTAATAAGTTTCCTATTTTTCGTTAATTTTGTTTATACAAATTCAAAATCTGAGGATCCAATTATCTTTTTATCCTCTCTATTTCACAAAAAACCAATGATTGGATCTTTTATGGCCATATCTTCTCATCTAACTTTATTGACAGGCATAGCTGGTATAAATGTTTTTTTGATGAAAGCTTTAAAATTACCTTTTGATATTACAATGAAATTTTATTTTTTCTTTCTTTTAGGGGTTATAATAACAGGTTTTATAAAAATGTTTTTTTATAGCTCATTAGGTGCAGGGATTTTAGGTACTCTAGGTTCAATATCAATTTTGTACTTGACAATACATTGGCTTACAATCAATAGCAATATAAACATACACTTATTGTATGTCCAAGGAATACTTCTTGGATTTGGTACAAGTATGACTTTACTAAGCGGCGCCATGGCTACACTATTAGATGGAGATTTAAAATATGCTTCTAATAGATCTATAACAATGCATACGATTAGAAATTATTTGTCTGCCATACTTGTGCCATTAATCACTTATCTTTTGAGTACTAGTATACAAGAGTCAATTCAATCTCTATATAGTAATTATACATTTACTGTTTTTAATAAATTAGTTTGGATAAAAAAAATGCAAGATATTGTTATTCAATCAGACAGGCATATCTTTGTTTTGATGTTTATATTTAACTTAGTTATGCTAATCTCATCAATTATTCAAATAATACTAGGTAAAGGAAGAAGAATAACTCCAAAATAATAAAGTGAAAAATTTTCGATTACTAAATTATATAAACAATTATTCTTAATTTCATAGCTATATAAATGAAATTTCGTCCTATTACTTGACTAGAATGCTACAATAGCAGTAATTAATTTTGATAAGCCTCCTTGAATTACAGTTACACCAAAAACTAAAAGGTCCCTTCTGATTTAGGTTTAAACATTCGCTTCAACAATGTTTAAACCTATAATGCTAAAATAGATATCGCCTGCAGTTTCATTTGCTTTTAAACACACTGAACCGTATAGTTGTTACATTTTCTAATTCAAATTCTCCTTTGATATCTCTATATTTAAATATGGGTGCATCTTCGTTTTCAATCACTATTTTCCCATTAATTATTATTTTGGAAATTCCACTTGTTTGATATATTTAAACGTCTGTTGTTTACATAATCGATGATTATCAGAAGTTTCATCACTATAAAAGGTGTATCAAAGATTTATACCCCCTTGATACACCTTTTACATTCATTTTTAATTACCGAAGAATCGACTCCAAAATCCCTTTTTAGGTGGTTCTACCTCCCTATTATCATCAGGATCACTCTTCGTTTCTTCAACGAACTTATCCTCTTTTGTTAATTCACCTTCATCTGTACTATCATTCTTTTTCTCTTCGGCTATATCCTTGTAATTTACTTCTGTTGGTTGACGCTTTGTTTGTTGTTGGTTGATATTTTGCGATTCTTCAGTAAAAGTTGCTTCTTGCGGATTAATATTTTGTCTATTATTCGTCGCTGTATCAAAAGAATAATTAAGCTGTCTTTCTTCTTCTAATTGGCTTTCTAGTTTTTGAATTTTTTTATTGCTTTCTAAAGCTAATATTTGTTGATTCTCCAACAATTTATTTAATGTATTAACATTGCTATTTTGTTGATCTAATTGCTTAGTTAAATTCTCAATATATTTTTCATCATTTTTAGCTCTAGTTTCAAAGATTTCTATTTGCTTTTCTAATTCGTTTACTTTTGTTTTTAATGTCTCAGAACTATTTGAATTATTATATATATACTTTTCTGCTTTTGCAGTATTTTCACCAAACAATTCTTTTTTTACTGATTCTTTATTTTGGATTGTACTCTCTTTCTTAGTAATTTTTTCTATAATTTTCAAATAATCATTATCATCAATATAATTAATCCCATTTTCTTTTTCAAAAGTTATATTTAAACTTTTAGCATTATTAACAATAGTTTGTTTAGTTACACCTAATTCATCAGCAACCATTTTAATAGTTCTCATAACATCCACCCTTAGGTACCTAATTTAGTACCTAAATTTTACCACCTAATGAAGTTTATTTCATCAATTACCACTAAATTTACTACCTATTTACTACATATGCACCTAATTAGCTACCTATAATATGTTTTTGAATCTTAATTAGGTACTAAAACAATGAACTACACATTTTGCCATGGCAATGTGCTTTTAACTACATTTAAAACTCTTTATATACTTTCTTAAAAGTGTTAATATTGCTTTATAAATACTAAAAGAGTCAATGCTATTGGCGTAGCATTGACTCTCGGTAATAAAACGATTCGCACTCGTTTGTTTATATATTTTTTGATACTTGTATTATATCTATCTAATCATCTAAGTGCAAGCACAAAACATATAACTTACGTAAAAATTGTTTTATTACCTCAATCCTAAAAATGGAAATGAGGTTTTTATTATGCCCAATTTTGAAAAATACAATTTATCACAAGTAAAAACTGAAAGGTTTTATCAACTACCTAAATATTTATTCGAAGATGCATATTTTAAAAAAATGTCGGCGGAAGCCAAAATTATGTATGCGTTATTAAAAGATCGCTTTGAATTATCCATCCAAAATGAATGGGTAGATAAAAATAATAACATTTACTTTATTTTCAGTAATAAACATTTGTGCGAATACTTAGGTTATGCAGAACAAAAAATTATAAAATTAAAAAAAGAGTTAATAAGTTTTAATTTACTAACTCAAGAACGTGTTGGCCTTAATAAACCAAATAGATTATATTTATTAAAACCTAATTATGACATTAAAGCCAGTCATAGCAAGGAACTTCCAAATTCACAGTTCCAGAACAATGAATTTGGAAGTTCTAGAACTGTGAATTTAAGTGGTCAAGAACTTCCAAATTCACAGTCTAATGATACTGAGAATAATGATACTGATTATATTAAGACTGAGAGTAATGATACGAATGATTTGAATGATAATAAACTAACTTTTCCTAGTAATCATACAAATCATTCAAATCACGATAATTCAAACTTTAATAATGAAGCTTTAAAATTCCAATTACTCGAAGAACTACCGAAAAGTATTCAAAACTATCTAAGTAACTTTGAAGTAGCTGAAATTAAAATTATCAAATCTGTATTGTTAAAAGCCAAAACGTCCTTTAATAATTCTATTGATACATATTATTTATTAGAAGATATGGAAATAGAAATACTTCACGTTCTTAAACGTTTTAAAGCCATTCTTATTCAAAAAAATGAAACCATTGAAGCCATGCAAGGATACTTAATGAAATCTCTTAAGTCTGAATTCGCTGAAATGCATACGCTTAATAAACGACGTGACCATCTACCAATCACTTCTTTATTTAATCAATAATGATTCAATTAGAGAGCATCTTTAAATAGATGTTCTCTTTTTTTATTAACAGGTGGTTGCCTTAGCAACCACCTAGACCAAACGAAAGGTAAGGGAGGAGATAACAAAATAACATCAATACAATGTCACAATTTCACAACATAGCATGCTGCTATTAAAGAAAGGAGGATCACTTATGAATAATAAGAAAAAGATTAAAGTTACTTTGGCATTAATTAATGTTCTCTTAACGGCAGTCGAATTTTATCTTCAATGGCAATTGAGTAAATCTGAAAATGAACTGTAGTTAAGCAAGTAGGTGGGACTAAAACGTTTCTGTTTTAGTCCTATTTTTTTCTATAAACGAGTATCATTCATTTAATAATGGCTCAAATAATTTTTCATAAGAAGAAAAGTAAAATGATCATTTAGCGTTGTTTTAACTTTTAAAAATGTAAAATCGGAAAGAAAAAGTTGAATTTATCATTCCATAAAATCAAAATTCAGATTCAATTGATATACATCATAAACAAAAAGTAAGTTGTTAATGTTAAAGAGATGGGTCGAATGTAATTTTAAATTTGAATTTTTCTATCCCAAACTGAGTAAAGATATTTACTTAGTTTTCTCTTTTTTTATCTCCAATTATTTTACTAACAATGCTTATTTTGAAAATAAAAATAAGCACTTAAAGTAAAAAATGAAGAAAAGAATAGCCACTTTTGTCTTCAAACATGTTTTGTTTTTGGAAATATTACAAACATGATAGGATTTTCAGATAGTATTTGACATGAGCATAAGGGAATCCAGTACCACCTAAGGTGGTATTCAGCATAGCTGAAGGATTATCTTACATTCACCTTGATTAATTACTTTTTTTAAAACTATTATAAACATTGATATAACAATATTTAGAGTTAATATTAAATAGAAATTGATTGAGATTATAACCCTTAATATTGCATACTATTTACAATTGTTACAAGACCACTTTAAATTGTTTAAATACTATTATTTTTGTTGATTTCATAGGCTTCAGTCATCCTCAATCCTATAAATAGGATTAATTTTTTTACCCAAATCCTATTAATCCTACTACTTTTAGTATTAATTTCAACAACAAAATCACTAAAAAAGTAATCTAAGCAATTCATACATTTGTTTCACTTTTTGAAATTGATTAAATACTTTTTTCTCAATATCAAATTCAATAATGATCATATTATTTATTTTTAAGTTCAAAAAAAGAGAAAGAATAAAACAATTTCTATACGTTTCTATGCTCAATTTTATTAAAAAGTGACTCAAAATTTTTAATTTTAATTAACTATAAAATGTTAATTGAAAAGCAGAGTATTATTTATTTTAGACTGTCTAAAGAAATAAAATAGAACGGAAAACATGCCAAATGGCATTTTCTAAAAGAAGGTGATTTGACAGTATATTTTTATATTTGGAATAAAAAAGAGTATTTAACGAGTGAACTCTTTGATTTAACAGAAAGTGAAAAACAAGAAATTAATCATCAAGTGATTGATGAAATTGAAGAAGAAAAATAAAAATAAATTTTCTTAAACGTTAGAAAAATTTAACGTTTTTTTGTTGATAATACGCTAAAAATGGCTGGGTACATTTTGGGTACAGACACAATATGATGTGGGTACAAAATGGGTACAACGCAATATCTTGTGGGTACATTCTGGGTACAAAACAAATTTTAGGCACCTAATATAAAATGTTGTAACCCTTGAAATGTCTGGCTTCGCCAGACCCACCTTTTTAAAAGGTGGCAAATTTCCCTTATGCTCTTACAAAGAATTTGGAGCCAATTCAAAATTTTGGTGTTTTAAAAGAAAAATGCCTCTGCAAGAACTAAAAAATAGAACTACTTCTTGAATGATTTTATGCCAATTTTTAATTTGCATATAACTGGGCAGTGTCTAAAAAAATTCGTCACTGGTTAAGCAAAAACTTTAGGTTTGTTTTTCTGATTTTTAAATTTAGCTCATATTTGCGTTTTAAGAGCCGTTAAATCGTTTTAGGTATAAATAGTATAAAATGATTATATATAAACCCCTAAATGCTCTAAAAAGTATCTTAAAATTGCGAATAAGGGTATAAAAAAATAAAAGCTACCCCAGATAAAGTGAGATAGCTTTTTCTTTCGTACGGTCTATTTATTTTTCTTTCGACGCCG
>NZ_VUKI01000046.1:0-6554 GCF_008385775.1 Staphylococcus sp. GDX7P312P
CCAATTTATTATAGAGCCATTAAAACAATATCTATAATAATTTTTCAATATCTTTTTCGATTTGTGCTGGTTTCTTTTGAGGTGAGAAACGACTTACAACGTTACCATCACGATCAACTAAGAATTTAGTGAAATTCCATTTGATTTTTTCACTTAACATTCCTTTAGCTGCATCAGTTAAGTAGCGGAATAAAGGATGTTGATTTTCACCTTTGACATCTATTTTTTCATGGATAGGGAAAGTCACACCGTAATTAATTTTACAATTTTGATTAGCTTCTGCACCTGAACCAGGTTCTTGGCCACCAAATTGATTACATGGAAAACCTAATATCACAAAACCTTGGTCTTTGTATTTTTCATACAATGCTTGTAAGCCTTCAAACTGTGGCGTGAAACCACATTCACTAGCAGTATTAACAATTAGCATTACTTTGCCTTTGTATTCTTCTAATTTATAATCTTCACCATTGGACTTTTGTACAACAAAATCATATATATTTTCCATAGTATCACCCTTTCGATATAGGTTTAATGTAACATAATTTTAGTGGATAGTCTTTGCATAGACACTATGATAGAATATTTGAGAAACATATAAGAAGGAGATGTATAACATGACTCAGCAAACTACTCATGAAACAAAGAAAAAATTAGAAACTGCTGTATTAGTCGGTGTACATGCTCAAAATGAAAACGAATTTAATTTTGATTCAACGATGGAAGAATTAAAAGCCCTATCTTTGACTTGTCAACTAGATGTTAAAGGACAAGTTACTCAAAATAGAGAACAAGTCGATCATAAATATTACGTTGGTAAAGGTAAGATTGATGAACTTAAAGCTTTTATTGAATTCCATGATATAGACGTCGTAGTAACGAATGATGAGTTAACTACCGCTCAATCAAAAACATTAAATGATAATTTGGGCATTAAAATTATCGATAGAACACAATTGATTTTAGAAATATTTGCCTTAAGAGCTAGCAGTCGCGAAGGTAAATTACAAGTAGAATTAGCGCAATTAGATTATTTATTGCCAAGACTTCAAGGACATGGTAAGAGTTTATCAAGACTAGGTGGTGGCATAGGTACACGTGGTCCTGGTGAAACGAAGTTAGAAATGGACAGACGTCATATTCGAACACGTATGAATGAAATTAAACATCAATTAAAAACTGTAGTGGAACACAGGGAACGTTATCGTAACAAACGTGAACAAAATCAAGTCTTTCAGATTGCACTCGTAGGTTATACAAATGCGGGGAAATCGTCGTGGTTCAATGTATTATCTGGCGAAGAAACCTTTGAAAAAGATTTACTCTTTGCAACATTAGATCCTAAAACACGTCAAATTCAAATAAATGAAGGATTTAATTTAATTATTTCAGATACTGTAGGTTTCATTCAAAAGTTACCAACGACCTTGATTGCCGCCTTTAAATCAACTTTAGAAGAAGCAAAAGGTGCAGATTTATTATTACATGTTGTTGACGCAAGTCATCCAGAATACCGTTCTCAATATGATACAGTAAATCAATTGATTAATGACTTAGATATGAATCAAATACCACAAGCGGTTATATTTAATAAGAAGGATCAATGTAGTGTTAGTGATGATAAACCATTATCTGCATCTCCATCTATCTTTGTCTCTAGCCGTGATGAAGAAGATAAATCTAAAGTTAAGGCATTTTTAATAAATCAAGTTAAATCAACACTAAGTTTCTATGTAGAGATTGTCCCAAGTACAAACGCAGATAGACTTTATTTCTTAAAACAGCATACACTCATTGAAGAAATGAATTTTGATGCTGAAAATGAAACTTACGTCATTACTGGATATAAAAAATGATAAAAGGAAGTATAAGAAAATGTCAGATATTACATCAATGGTTAAAGACGTAGAGAAGACGTTGGCACCATATTTTAAAGAAATAGAAGAAATTGCATATATTAATCAGGAAAAAGTTCTGAATGCTTTTCATTACGTTAAAGCTACCGAGAGTGATTTAGTTGGAAGTACAGGATATGGATATGATGATTTTGGTCGGGATCATTTGGAAGAAATCTATGCACATACATTTAAAGCTGAAGATGCTATTGTACGCCCGCAAATCATTTCTGGTACACATGCGATTACTCTAGCACTTCAAAGTACACTTAAATACGGAGATGAACTATTATATATTACTGGAAGTCCATATGATACGTTGCTTGAAGTAATAGGGGTAAATGGAAATGGCATTGAAAGCTTGAAAGAACACGGTGTCGAATTTAAAGAAGTCCCTTTAAAAGATGGACAAATAGATATAAATACTACAATTGAAACCATTACAAACAAAACAAAAGTAGTGGCAATTCAACGTTCCAAAGGATACGACCAAAGACCTTCAATCACTGTTGACGAAATTGAATCAGCTATTCATGCAATTAAAAAACAACATCCGAACGTCATTGTTTTTGTAGATAACTGTTATGGAGAATTTGTCGAGGAACGTGAACCTATTGAAGTTGGTGCAGATCTGATAGCAGGTTCACTAATCAAGAACCCAGGCGGTGGTCTAGCTAAGATTGGTGGTTATATAGCCGGACGTAAAGATTTAATCGAACGTTGTGGTTATCGATTAACAGCTCCTGGTATCGGTAAAGAGGCCGGCGCTTCTTTATATTCATTACAAGAAATGTATCAAGGATTCTTCTTAGCACCACATGTAGTTAGTCAAAGTTTGAAAGGTGCTTTATTTACGAGCTTACTTCTTGAAAAGATGAATATGAAAACAGTTCCTAAATACAATGTTAAACGTACTGATTTAATACAAACTGTCCAATTTGATACTAAAGAACAAATGATAGCATTTTGCCAAAGTATTCAACATGCTTCACCAATTAATGCTCATTTTAGTCCAGAACCAAGCTATATGCCTGGTTATGAAGATGATGTCATTATGGCAGCCGGTACTTTTGTTCAAGGGTCTTCAATTGAATTGTCTGCAGATGGACCTATTAGACCACCATATGAAGCTTATGTACAAGGTGGATTAACATATGAACATGTTAAATTAGCTGTTACACGTGCAGTGACTTATTTAAAAGAACAAAACTTGATATAGAAAAATGTATCCCTACTTGAGTTGAGTAGGGATTTTTTGGAAAAATTTATAATTCAATATAAATTACCTGGTATAAAAGACCTTGTAATTACTATTAAATATAGCTTTTAAAATTACATGTAAGAAAACCTAACATATTTTTGTAATACGCTTTAAACTATGCTAAATTAGAATCAAGTTCAAAAGTAGAGGTGAGGTTATTAATGTCTAACGATAAAATCAGACGTAATATGGCCGTGTTCTCTATGAGTGTTGTTTGTAAATTAACAGAACTCACTGCAAGACAAATCCGCTACTATGAAACACATGAACTTGTCATGCCCGAGCGTACAGAAGGAAATAAGCGATTATTCTCGTTAAATGATTTAGAACGTCTCCTCGAAATTAAATCTTTGATTGAGAAGGGATTTAACCTTAAAGGAATTAAACAAATCATAACAAATAATCAAGGGCATTTAACATCAGATGAACAAGAGATTAGAAAAAGAATGATTGTAGACGCAACGCAGAAACCACCTGGTGAAGCTTTGCCAATAAATCGTGGGGATTTATCACGGTTTATTAAATAAATTTTTGGAGGATTTCTATCATGCCTAAACGTACATTTAGTAAAGATGACATTCGTAAATTTGCAAAAGAAGAAAACGTAAGATATTTAAGATTACAATTCACAGATATCTTAGGTACAATCAAGAACGTTGAAGTACCAGTTAGCCAATTAGAAAAAGTATTAGACAACGAAATGATGTTTGATGGTTCATCAATTGAAGGTTTCGTACGTATCGAAGAATCTGACATGTATTTATGCCCAGATTTAGATACTTGGGTTATCTTCCCATGGACTGCCGGTCAAGGTAAAGTAGCTCGTTTAATTTGTGATGTTTATACTACTGACGGTGAACCATTTGCTGGTGACCCACGTAATAACTTAAAACGTGTGTTGAAAGAAATGGAAGATATGGGCTATACAGATTTCAACTTAGGGCCTGAACCAGAGTTCTTCTTATTCAAATTAGATGAAAAAGGTGAACCAACATTAGAACTAAATGATAATGGTGGTTACTTCGATTTAGCACCTACAGACTTAGGTGAAAATTGCCGTCGTGACATCGTGTTAGAACTTGAAGATATGGGATTCGATATCGAAGCAAGTCACCACGAAGTTGCGCCAGGACAACATGAAATTGACTTTAAATATGCAGATGCGATTACTGCTTGTGATAACATCCAAACATTTAAATTAGTTGTTAAAACAATTGCACGCAAGCATAACTTACATGCAACATTCATGCCAAAACCATTATTCGGTGTTAACGGAAGCGGAATGCACTTCAACGTATCATTATTCAAAGGCAAAGAAAATGCATTCTTCGATCCAAATGGTGAAATGCAATTAACAGAAGATGCTTATCACTTTACTGCAGGTATCTTAAATAATGCGCGTGGATTCACAGCTGTATGTAACCCATTAGTAAACTCTTATAAACGTTTAGTTCCTGGTTACGAAGCACCTTGTTATATCGCATGGAGTGGTAAAAACCGTTCACCATTAGTACGTGTGCCATCTTCAAGAGGATTATCAACTCGTATTGAAGTACGTTCAGTAGACCCAGCTGCTAACCCTTACATGGCATTAGCAACAATCCTACAAGCTGGTTTAGATGGTATTAAGAACAAAACTAAAGTCCCAGAACCAGTTAACCAAAATATTTATGAAATGAACCGTGAAGAACGTGAAGCTGTAGGTATCCAAGACTTGCCTTCAACACTATACACTGCTTTAAAAGCTATGCGTGAAAATGACACAGTTAAAAAAGCGTTAGGTAATCACATTTACAATCAATTTATTAACTCTAAATCAATTGAATGGGATTATTACAGAACTCAAGTTTCTGAATGGGAACGCGATCAATACATGAAACAATATTAATTAGCTAAGCAAATCGGGGAAAGACTTAGTGGTATAAGGAGTTAAGGCATCTTGCCTTAGCTTCTTTTTTGTGTTGGAAAAGCTAAATTTACTTGACCATTTTTGTGAAGAAATTGAAATTGGTCAACTAGATTATGGCAAGATATGGCTATAGTTCAAAAAGAAGTGGAAAAAACGACGAGCAATGTATTACTTAGAGGGAGACATCCTAATGAGTTTGTATCTGAGTTTAAAAAGCAAACAAATTCCACTACTTATAATGCTAGTAGATTACTAGTTACTGAATCAGCACGTGTTCAGGCTGAATCACAGAAGCTAACTTATCTTAAAGAATTAGGTGAAGATGGCGAATATAAATATGTGGCCAAAATAGACAAGAAAACATCTAAAATTTGTCACTCATTAAATGGTAAAGTATTTAAAGTTAAAGATATGATACCTGGTATTAATGCTCCACCAATGCACCCTTGGTGCAGAAGTACTACAGTACCCCATGTGGGAAACTGGCGGGATAAATACTTTACTGAACGTAAAGGTAAGTATAAAATAAAACAAAAACGAGGAAACAACGAACTTAAGCAAGCTAAAGTACTAGGTAAGAAAATTAATATTACTGATCAAGCAATTGATAAAGTGCGGTATATTGATATTCCTACACATACAAAAGAAGAAAATAAATTTATACAAGAACAACATAAAGCACTTCTAAAAGATGCCAAAGAAAACAATAATAGCAATGAAGTTGCATATTTATTAAAAGATGGAAAAGTTACAAAAGTATTTGGAAATCAAGATAGCGTTTCATTTGAACCAGGAAGTAAGGCGAATAATTTATTATTTAACAGTAAAGAAAATTCAATAATAATGCTGCACAATCATCCTGGACAATCTAATTTTTCACTAAATGATTTAGGTTTATACATAAGATTAAATTCTTTGAAAACTATCACAATTGTAACTAATAAAGGGCAAGTTAAATATATAACTAAAACAAATAAATATATTAGTAGCGATGCCATTGATTTATTAGCTAAACATTTTTATAATAAAGACGAAAGATCGATAAAAGAAAAAGAAATCGAAAAATATCTCAAGGATTTACACCGAATAAATATGATTAAATACATTGTGAGGTGATTTAGATGTATACTTATCAACTTGATGGTAGCTGTTCAATCAATGAAATGATTACTGATTTAAAAGAAAACGCTAAAAAAGAATCCGGTGAAACTAGGACAAATTCATCTAATTAAAGCATCCTTTCTACATAAATAGAAAGTGATGCTATTTTTATACACTTTTTTAACCTTCTACGGAAGGTTATTTTTTATGTCCAAAACGTGCTGATGACGTTATAAAAGCAAGTATGGAATACGCAGTCGACAGACTATAAACGGAGGTATATCTCATGGAAAACAATCAAAGTAATATTACTGAAGAAACAAAGAAAAATGAGAATATAGTAACAACTCATGAACAATCGCAGCAAAATGAGAAAACATTTTCCCAA